>NZ_JBAURI010000584.1:0-4286 GCF_049581145.1 Bradyrhizobium sp. | reverse complement strand
ATACCAGGCCGCTGCCGAAGGAGTTTCAGGGCCCGCAGGGACCCGAGCCGACGCGCTACGGTGACTGGGAAAGCAAGGGCATCGCCTCGGATTTTTGAGGATGGGGCCGGCGAACCGAAGCGGGAGGCCGGTGCACCCGGAACTCACTCCAAATATCGGTTTTCCCTCAAATACAGCACGATCTGCTCGCAGGCGGCTTCGACCGCGACGGAAGATGTGTCGATCGAGATTTCGGGCGTCTCCGGCGTCTCATAGGGCTGGTCGATGCCGGTGAAGTTCGGCAGCTCGCGGGCGCGCGCCCGTTGATAGAAGCCCTTGGGGTCGCGGCGCTCGCATTCGGCAAGCGGGGTGGCGACATGAATCTCGATGAATTCGCCGGCAGCGACCAGGCTGCGCGCCATCGCGCGTTCGGATCGGAACGGCGAGATCAGCGACGCCAGGACGATCATGCCGGAATCGACGAACAATTTCGCGATTTCGGCAACCCGCCTGATGTTCTCGATCCGTGCCTCGTTGCTGAAACCGAGGTCGCGGTTGATGCCATGACGCAGATTGTCGCCGTCGAGCAGTGTCGTGTGGCGCCCCACGGCGCTGAGACGTTTATCCACCAGATTGGCGATCGACGACTTGCCGGCGCCGCTCAGCCCGGTGAACCACAGCACGCAGGGCCGCTGCTGCTTCAGTCGGGCGCGCATGGATTTGTCGACGTCAAGCGTATGCCAGCGGATATTGTTGGCGCGGCGGAGCGAGAAGTCGATCATTCCGGCCGCAGCCGTGCGGTGGCTGAGCGCGTCGATCAGGATGAAGCTGCCGAGGTCGCGGTTGTCGCGATAGGCGTCGCAGACCAGGGGCCGGTCGAGGCTGAGATTGACGCGGCCGATCTCGTTGGTCGTCAACGTCGTCGCGGCCTCGTGCTCCATGGTGTCGATCGCGACGCGATGCTTCAGGGTCGAGATCACGGCGCCGGTCGAGGAGGCGCCGCATTTGAGCACATAGCGGCGGCCGGGAAGCATGGCATTGTCGTCGAACCAGACCAGATCGGCGGCGAGTTGATCCGAAATGAGCGGCGCCGGGCCGGCGGTGAGGACGTCGCCCCGGCTGATGTCGATTTCGTCGTCAAGCGTCAGCGTCACCGAGTCACCCGCGGTCGCGCGGTCCTGCTCGCCCGACGCCGTCAGGATGCCGGTGACACGGCTGGTGCGGCCTGACGGCTGCACATTGATTGCATCGCCGCGCTGCACCGTGCCGCTGGCGATCCGGCCGGAGAAGCCGCGAAATTCCGCATCCGGCCGGTTGACCCACTGCACGCAAAGCCGCAGCGGCCGGCCCCCGACATCGCCCGACACGTCGACCATCTCGAGATGGTCCATGATGGTCGGTCCGACATACCAGGGCAGGCGCGGGCTTGGCGCGAAAATATTGTCGCCATCGCGCGCCACCACCGGGATGCATTGCACGTCGGCAATCCCGAGTTGCGCCGCGAGCGCCTGGTATTCCAGCGTGATCGCCGTGAAACGGTCGGCATCAAACCCGACCAGATCCATCTTGTTGACCGCCAGCACGACATGGCGGACACCGAGCAGGCCGAGGATATGGCTGTGGCGGCGGGTCTGGGTGATCACGCCCTTGCGCGCATCGATCAGCACCACCGCGAGATCGGCGTGGGATGCGCCGGTCGCCATGTTGCGGGTGTACTGCTCATGGCCCGGGGTGTCGGCGACGATGAAGCGGCGCCGCTGCGTGGCGAAGAACCGGTAGGCGACGTCGATGGTGATGCCCTGCTCGCGTTCCGCCTGCAGGCCGTCGACCAGAAGCGCGAAATCGAGATCGCCGCCGGTGGTCCCGGCGACCTTGCTTTCGGACTGCAGTGCGCTCAACTGGTCGTCGAGCAGCATCTTCGAATCGTAGAGCAGGCGGCCGACCAATGTGCTCTTGCCGTCATCGACGCTGCCGCAGGTGACAAAACGCAGCGTCGGCTTGTCGCCGTGATCGAACGGCAGGGCGTCGAGAGCCGGGTCGATGGGATATGCGACAAGACTCATCAGAAGTAACCTTCGGCCTTCTTGCGTTCCATCGATGCGGCGCTGTCGCGGTCGATGACGCGTCCTTGCCGCTCGGAGGATCTGGACGCCAGCATCTCTTTGATGATCGCGGGCACTGTCGTTGCCGTCGACGGCATTGCGCCGGTCAGCGGATAGCAGCCCAGGGTGCGGAACCTGACCGAGCGCCATTGCGGCTGTTCGCCGGGGCGCAGCGGCATGCGCTCGTCGTCGACCATGATCAAGGCGCCGTCGCGCTCGACGACCGGCCGAGGCGCGGCAAAGTAAAGCGGCACGATCGGAATCTCCTCGACCAGGATATATTCCCAGACGTCGAGCTCGGTCCAGTTCGACAGCGGAAACACCCGCATGCTTTCGCCGGGTCCGAGCAGCGTATTGTAGAGATTCCAGAGTTCGGGCCGCTGGTTCTTCGGATCCCAGCGATGCGCGGCGCTCCGATGCGAGAAGATCCGCTCCTTGGCGCGCGACTTTTCCTCGTCGCGCCGCGCTCCGCCGATCGCGGCGTCGAAGCCATGGAGGTCGAGCGCCTGGCGCAGCGCCTGGGTCTTCATCAGGTCGGTGTGGCGCGCCGAACCGTGACTGAACGGATCGACGCCCGATGTGATTCCGTCCGGATTGACGTGAACCAGCAGCTCGAGGCCGAGGTCGCGCACCCGCCGGTCGCGAAACGCGATCATCTCGCGGAACTTCCACGTGGTGTCGACATGCAGCAGCTGGAACGGCGGCTTGCCGGGATGAAACGCCTTCATCGCCAGGTGCAGCAGCACCGAGGAGTCCTTGCCGATCGAATAGAGCATGACCGGTTTGCGGAACTCGGCCGCCACCTCGCGCAGGATGAAAATGCTGTCGGCCTCGAGTTGCCTGAGGTGGCTGGTCGCCGCGCGGCGCGTCGCGCCGGACGAGAGGTCGGCGAACAGAGGGGATGCCATTGTTCCCCGAAAATCCACGTCGCCGATCATGCTGCCACGCCGATCGCGTCGCCAAACAATCGCTTCGACGTCTCGGCGCTGAGGACAAGGTCGCGCACGCAGGCTTCCACCGAGGCGCGGTAGACATCGCCGACACCGCAGCGCTCCAGCGTGTTCAACTGGGCTTCGCTCAGAGAGGTGGTCCTCCGAGCCCGGTATCGATACGCGGTGTCAGAGCCGTGCACCCCGGGGACCATGTACACCGATGGCTGGGTGATGAAAGTGATGCCCGAGCTTTTTGATTCCAATTGTCCCCTTTCGTTCCAGTCGAGAATTGCGCTCTCGCTGAAGCGGGCCGCAAGACCAATGCGGTCGAACAGGATGCGGACCGATTGGGCGGCCTCTTTGCTTGCTTCATAGACGTAATGGGTTGTCGGGATGCCCTGCCGCGTGGCGTAACTCTCGACCCGGAGCGTGTTCATCGTGGCGATGACAAAGTTGCGGGTCAGCGTGCCTTCCGGCGTGCGGTCCGACCATTTCTCCAGCCAGGATGCCAGCGAACTCGCCGGATCGCGATCGAGCATGATGATGTGGATCTTGTCCGGTGGATAGCCGGCCTCGATCAATGGCTGCAGCGGAAGGAACAGACTTTCTGCCGGCACATACGGACCGGCAGTCTCCTTGCCGAAAACGTGCGGTTGATCGAGCGCCGAGGGAATGATCCAGGGCGCCCCCGTGCGGCCGGTCAGGGCGTGGCGCAGGATCGCTTTCACCGGCTGGAAATAGGACGGCATTCCAGCCACGCCGAACAGGTTGGTCAAGGCCGTCGATCCCACCCGGCATCTGCCCCACGCGTAATAGAGCAGAGGGAAATCCTCGGCCGGGCGGTCGCGGAAGCCTTCGGAAAGGCAGTCCCTCACCTCGCGCATCAGGACATCGAGCGCCAGGCTCCGTGTCTGGAACTCGCCATCGGGCTGCAGCAGGATGGTGTCGAGCGAAGGGTGTTGACGGCGGATCAAATCGGCCAGCCGCTCGATGTCGTCGGCGGATGTCGAGGAGAGGTCCATCTGCATGTTTCCTTTTCTTATTGATGCCAGGGATGGCGGTTGCCTCTTCTGAGATCAGTTTGGAGCAGCAAGGACGTCGAATGATGCGAAGGACTCGGATCCCGCCTGCGCTGGAGCAGGACCGGCGATCAGGCGGCGCGCACGGTGTGGAGGAAGTTCTCGACTTCTTTCCTGAGGTGGCCGCTTTCTTTCGAGAGCGCTTGAGCCGAAGCCAGCACCTGCGCGGACGCCGAACCGGTGGCGTTGGCGCC
>NZ_JBAURI010000583.1:0-8579 GCF_049581145.1 Bradyrhizobium sp. | reverse complement strand
TGATAGTTCACGCCGGCGCGAATCACGCCGAACCGGTAGCCGTTCGACACCCCTGTAATGGCAAATGGGCTCTCCGAGAGATCGACATAGAGATATTCGAGCTTGGCGCTCCAGTTCTGCGTCAGGCCGACCTCGGTGCCGACGCCCAAGGTCCAGCCGGCGCTGGCGTGCGATTCCGACAGCCCGAACGTCTCGGCCTTCAACTCGCCGAAAGCGAGGCCGGCGGTGCCATAGAACAGCACGTTGTTGAAGGCGTAGCCGGCGCGGCCGCGCACGGTGCCGAACCAGGGGTTGGAGAACTTCCAGGGCGCGAAGGTGTCGTCCGCGCCGGTCATCTCGATGTCGCCCTCGACGCCGAAGACCCAGCAACCGTTCTGAAAATTGTAGCCGCCGTCGACGCCGCCGACGAAGCCCGACGGCTTGGTCGGGTTGTTGGTGACGCTGCCCCAATCATAGCCGAGATTGCCGCCCAGATAGGGACCGGCCCAGCTGTCGGCATTGAGCGGCTGGTTGACCGTGTAGGGACCGCGCGGCGGGTAGTAGTCGGCCGCCTGGCTCGATGCGGTCCAGCCGGCCGCAATCAGCGCGCCCAAAACCAACTTTTTCATCTCACTCTCCCCACGCAACTGCCGTCACCGGGGGGTCCCGCGCCGTTGCCGGGCGAACCTCATGGTTACGGAACTCCAACTTTTTTCGCTAAGGTTTATCGAGAGTTTTAGCTTAAAGGCCTGTTAAGGACGGTTACCCGCTGCTTAACGTCCTTAATGAAGCGTTAGTGGCCCGCGAGCCTGTGCGTTACACGCCGCCCCGCCGTCCTGACGCTGGCGACGCGCGCTCCAAACGCTTAAATTTGCGCCATGAAGCCCAGGCCAATGACGACCGACGATCCCGATCCTGCCGGCGCGCCGCCGCTCGAGGCGGCTGCCTCCCGGCACGCGGCCCCGCCCGATATCGATCCCGCGACTGCGGCGAGCGAGGAGGACGACGAATCGCGGCTGCCGGACCTGCCGGAAGAAGGGGCCGACGCGGTCGCCGAGGGTCCGCTCGCGGTCGGCCACGCCGCGATCGAGAACGCAGTGCGGCTGGCGCCGACCTCACCCGGCGTCTATCGCATGCTCAACGCGGCCAACGACGTGCTCTATGTCGGCAAGGCGAAAAACGTCCGCAAACGCCTGTCGTCCTACGCCCGCGCCAGCGCGCCGCAGCCGGCGCGCATCCTGCGCATGATTGCCGCCACCGTGGCCGTCGAGATCGTCTCGACGTCGACCGAGACCGAAGCGCTGCTGCTCGAGGCCAACCTGATCAAACAGCTCAGGCCCCGCTTCAACGTCCAGCTCCGCGACGACAAGTCGTTTCCCTATATTTTGATCACCGGCGACCACTGGGCGCCGCAGATCCTCAAGCATCGCGGCGCGCAGAGCCGGCCCGGACGCTATTTCGGGCCGTTCGCCTCGGCCGGCGCGGTGAACCGCACCATCACCGCGCTGCAGCGCGCCTTCCTGATCCGCTCCTGCACCGACGGCTTCTTCGAGAGCCGCACCCGCCCCTGCCTGCTCTACCAGATCCGCCGTTGCGCCGGACCCTGCACCGGCGAGGTCGACTTTCCCGGCTACACCGAGCTGGTACGCGAAGCGACGGAGTTTCTGTCCGGCCGCAGCCATGCCGTGAAGCAGGAGCTGGCGCGCGAGATGGAAAAGGCCTCAGGCGAGTTGGAGTTCGAGACCGCGGCGGTGTACCGCGACCGTCTCGCGGCGCTGTCGGCGATCCAGTCGCAGCAGGGCATCAACCCGCGCACGGTGGAGGAAGCCGACGTGTTCGCCATCCATCAGGAAGGCGGCTATTCCTGCGTCGAGGTGTTCTTCTTCCGCACCGGACAGAACTGGGGCAACCGCGCCTATTTTCCGCGGGCGGAAAAGTCCTTTACGCCGGAGGAGGTGCTGGCGTCGTTCCTGGCGCAATTCTACGACGACAAGCCGCCGCCAAAACTCATCCTGCTGTCGCACGCGATCGAGGAAAGCGAGCTGCTCGCCGACGCGCTGTCGGTCAAGGCCGGGCACAGAGTGGAGGTGTCGGTCCCCAAGCGGGGCGAGAAAAAGGAACTGATCGCGCATGCGCTGACCAACGCCCGCGAGGCACTGGGGCGCAAGCTCGCCGATACCGCGACGCAAGGCCGCCTGCTGGAGGCATTGGCCGCCACGCTGCAACTGCCGCACGCCCCGAAGCGGATCGAGGTCTATGACAACAGCCACATCCAGGGCACCAACGCAGTCGGCGCCATGATCGTGGCCGGGCCGGACGGCTTTACCAAGAACCAGTACCGCAAGTTCAATATCAAGTCTGACGGCCTCGCTCCCGGCGACGACTACGCGATGATGCGCGAGGTGCTGCAGCGCCGCTTCAAGCGGCTGCTGGCGCCGCCGGAGAAGGACCTGGTGAAAGCCAAGGTCGAGGACGATTCGGTGCCGCAATGGCCCGACCTCGTCATCATCGACGGCGGCCGCGGCCAGCTCAATGCGGCGCGTGAGATTTTCGAGACCCTCGGGCTGACGCAGGTGGCGCTGATGGCGGTCGCCAAAGGACCGGACCGCGATGCCGGGCGCGAGACCCTGTTCATGCCGGACCGCGAGGCGATCAAGCTCGAGCCTCGCGACCCGGTGCTGTATTTCATCCAGCGGCTGCGCGACGAGGCCCATCGTTTCGTGATCGGCTCGCACCGCAAGCTGCGCAAGAAGGATATCCGCGAAGCCGGCTTGCAGGAGATCCCCGGCATCGGCCCGTCACGCAAACGTGCCTTGCTGCATCATTTCGGCACGCTGAAGGAGATCGAGCGGGCCTCGATCGCCGACCTCGGCAAGGTTCCGGGCGTCAGTGCCGAAAGCGCGCGCAAGATTTTCGAGTTTTTCCATGCCCAGCCGGGCTAGACTGAGCGTTTCTGCATTCACCTGGTTAATTCACAGGGGCGTCGCGTCCTTCGGATCAGATACCCTCGGGTTGACCTTCACGCGGTAGCGGTATTGGTAGAACGGATGAACATCGTCACGACCAGCCGGGGGACCGCGAAAAGCCCGCTGTCGCTCCCGAATATCCTGACCTATGCGCGAATCGCCGCGATTCCCGTGGTGGTCGGCTGCATCTATGCGCAGTCGATCATGGACGGCCCGCTGTGGCTGCGCTGGCTCGCGGTCGCCGTCTTCATCGCCGCAGCGATCACCGACTATCTCGACGGCTATTACGCGCGGATCTGGAACCAGCAATCGGCGTTCGGCCGGATGCTCGATCCGATCGCCGATAAGCTCCTGGTCGCCTCCTGCCTGTTGATGCTGGCCGCCGACGGCATCATCCACGGCTGGTCGCTGTGGGCCGCCATCGTCATCCTGTGCCGCGAGATCCTGGTGTCGGGCTTGCGGGAATATCTCGCCGCGCTCCGCGTCAGCGTCCCCGTGACGAGGCTTGCGAAATGGAAAACCACCATGCAGCTGCTCGCGATCGGCTTCCTGCTCGCGGGCGAAGCCGGCGACATGGTGGTGCCGGTCGTCACCCAGATCGGGCTGCTGTTGCTGTGGGCTTCGGCGCTGTTCACGATCTACACCGGCTACGACTATTTCCGCGCCGGCATCCATCACCTCATCGCGGAGGATGAGGCATGAGGCTGAAATATTTCGCCTGGGTGCGCGAACGGATCGGCAAGGCAGAGGAAATCGTCGAGCCGCCGGCCGGCGTTCACACCGTTGACGATCTGATCGCCTGGCTCGCGGGGCGCGGCGACAGCTATGCCTATGCCTTCGAGAAGCCGAAGGTGATCCGCGCCGCAATCGACCACGCCCATGTCAAATCGGATGCCATGATCGCGGGCGCCCGCGAGATCGCGTTCTTTCCGCCGATGACCGGCGGTTGAGGCGATACGGGTAGCGGTCGCGTCAAACCAGAAGCCAGGGCCAGCATGACCGCGATCGTCACCATCCGCATCCAGCAAGCCGATTTCGACGCCGGCCGCGAGATCGCGGCGCTGACCCATGGCCGCACCGACATCGGCGCGGTGGTGAGCTTTTCCGGCATCTGCCGCGGCAGCGAGGGCGAGCACGAAATCGCGGCGCTGACGCTCGAGCACTATCCCGGCATGGCGGAAGCCGAGATCATGCGGCACGCCAATGAGGCGATGGCGCGCTGGCCGCTCTGCGGTCTCACCGTCATTCACCGCTTCGGCCGTATCACGCCGGGAGAGAACATCGTGCTCGTGGTCACGGCCTCGAGCCACCGCCAGGCGGCGTTCGAAGCGGCGGAATTCCTGATGGATTATCTGAAGACCAGCGCGCCGTTCTGGAAGCGCGAGGAAAGCGCCGACAGCTCGAAGTGGGTCGAGGCCCACGCCCATGACGACGCCGCGGCCGCGCGTTGGAGCAGATCGTGATGGCCAAACGCGTCACGCGGCGCCCGAAGCGCAAACCGGCCCAAGCAAGACTTCCCAGAGCAAAACTTCCGAAAATCGCCAAAGGTGAGTTGCTCAGCCTGCTCGACTTCGTCCGCTACGCGGTGAGCCGCTTCAACGCGGCCGACCTGACCTTCGCCCACGGCACCACCGATCCCGTCGCCGAGGCGGTGTTTTTGGTCTGCGAGGCCCTGCAGCTTCACCCCGACCAGTTCGAAGGTTTTGCCACCGCGCGGGTCACAGCGCTCGAAGCCGGCATGCTTCTCGACCTCATCCATCGCCGCGTCGCCACGCGGCAACCGGCCGCCTACCTGGTCAACAAAATCTATCTCCGCGGCCTGCCCTTCTATGTCGACGAGCGCGTGATCGTGCCGCGCTCCTTCATCGGCGAAATCCTGGACTCGCATTTTGCCGGCGTCGACGGCGATGACAGCACCTCGCTGATCGACGATCCCGCGGAGGTCGAGCGGGTGCTCGACCTCTGCACCGGCTCCGGCTGTCTTGCGATCCTCGCCGCACGGCATTTTCCCGATGCGCAGATCGATGCGGTCGACATCTCCAAGGGCGCGCTCGAGGTCGCCGCCCGCAATGTCGCGGCCTATGGCCTGGAAGACCGGGTGGTGCTGCATCAAGGCGACCTGGTCGCGCCGCTCGGCGCGGCGCGCTACGACCTGATCATCACCAATCCGCCCTATGTCGACGCCGAAGGCATGGCGGCGCTGCCGGCGGAATGCCGCGCCGAGCCGAAACTGGCTTTCGACGGCGGCGCCGACGGCCTCGACATCGTCCGGCGCATCCTGGCGCAGGCGCCCGACCACCTGACGGCCGAGGGCGGATTGTTGTGCGAGATCGGCCGCGGTCGCGAACGGCTGGAAGCGGCGTTTCCCGAACTGCCGCTGCTCTGGCTCGATACCGAGGAGTCGCAGGGCGAAGTGTTCTGGATCGCGGCCGCGGATTTGGGCTGAGCTCGCGAGCTATTCGTTCGCATGCACCGGTCCGCGCGGAAATATCAGGTCTGACGTGGTTTCCGCGCTGCCGCGAAGCTGGTACCCTGCGGGTCAGCCAACCGGTTCACAGCTTCGAAGAGGTCCGTAATGCTTGACAAGAGCCCCTCCGCCCCCGCCGTCAACGTGCCCAATGACCTCGCCGCGCACTGGATGCCGTTCACCGCGAACCGGGCCTTCAAGAAGGCGCCCCGCCTGCTCGCCGGCGCCAAGGACATGCACTACATCACCGTCGACGGTCGCAAGATCATCGACGCCGCCTCCGGCATGTGGTGCACCAATGCCGGCCATGGCCGCACCCAGATTTCGTCGGCCATCGCCAGACAGGCCGAGACGCTGGACTATGCGCCGCCGTTCCAGTTCGGCATCCCGCAGGCCTTCGAGCTTGCCAGCCGCATCGCCGATCTGGCGCCGGCCGGCCTCGACCACGTGTTCTTCTGCAATTCGGGCTCGGAGGCCGCCGACACCGCGCTCAAGATCGCGCTCGCCTATCACCAGATCAACGGCCAGGGCACCCGCACCCGGCTGATCGGCCGCGTCCGCGGCTATCACGGCGTCGGTTTCGGGGGTACCTCGGTCGGCGGCATCGGCAACAACCGCAAGATGTTCGGTACCCTGCTCGCCGGCGTCGACCATCTGCCGGCGACTTATGACCGCGAAAAGCAGGCGTTCTCGAAGGGCGAGCCGGACTATGGCGCGAACTTTGCCGACGAACTCGAAAACCTGGTCAATCTGCACGGCGCCTCCACCATCGCCGCCGTGATCGTCGAGCCGATGGCTGGCTCGACCGGCGTGCTGCCGGCGCCGAAGGGCTATCTGAAGCGGCTGCGCGAGATCACCCAGAAGCACGGCATCCTGCTGATCTTCGACGAGGTGATCACCGGCTATGGCCGGCTCGGCTATGCCTTCGCCGCCGAGCGCTACGGCGTGCTGCCGGATCTCTTGACCTTCGCCAAGGGCATCACCAATGGCGCAGCGCCCATGGGCGGCGTGATCGTGCGCGACACCATTCATGACGCCTTCATGAGCGGCCCGGAGCATATGGTGGAGTTCACCCACGGCTACACCTATTCGGCGCATCCGATTGCCTGCGCGGCGGGGCTTGCCACGCTCGACATCTATCGCGACGAAAAGCTGTTCGAGCGGGCGCTGGGGCTGGAACCGAAATTCGCCGACGCCGTGATGACCCTGAAGGGTCTTCCCAACGTGGTGGACATCCGCACGGTTGGGCTGACCGCGGGCATCGACCTCGCGTCGCGGCCGGACGCGGTCGGCCAGCGCGGCTATGACGCGATGACCAACGCGTTCCACGACAACGACATGATGCTGCGCATCGCCGGCGATACACTGGCCCTGACGCCGCCCTTGATCATCAGCGAGGACCAGATCGGCGAGATCGTCGACAAGGTCGGCAAGGTGATCCGCGCGGTGGCGTAACTCCGCACCTCCGCCCGGCGCCCAGGCGCCGAGAGAGGCAGCCCGTCCGGAACCTTCCAAATCCAGCCACGTTCACTCCGGGCCTGAGGCATTCTGCCTTGGCCATTGGAGTCAGAAGAGCTGGAGGGATGTGGCATGCTTGCGCCATCGGGCAATCTGTTGCGCGCCGGGCTTGCGCTCAAGGCCAACCACGTCAAGCTCGCCACCCGGTCCTATCTGCGCGATCGGACGCGGCAGGCAACGGACAGCGTCACCTCCTACGCGGTCGCCGCCGGCCTGTTCGCCGCCGCGGGCATCTTTCTCATTGCGGCCTGCCTGGTTGGCATCGCCGCGCTGTTTCGCTGGATCGAGCTCAACTATGGCCTGTTTCAGGCCTTCGGCGCCACAGGCGCCCTGCTGGTGGTGCTGGCGGCGATCTTGGCCGGCATCGCTTCGGCCCGCCTGAAACGAAGGCCGCGGCAGTTTCCGTCGCTGGCAAGCCGACTGCGCGTCGCGATCAAGGCCCCGCCCAGGCTGACCGCGACGGATTCGGCGAAGGACGCCGGCGCCGCGGTCCTGATGGATTCTCCCACGCCGCCAGGCCGGCCAGCCGCGCGGCCGCAATTTGCTGCAAGCGGCAAGACAAACGGCAAGACAAACGGAAGGACGGCGCAGATCGGGCTGATCGTGATGGCCGCATTGCTTGGTGTTGCCGCGGCCCGGCGACGGCGGCTCTCCCGGGACATGGCGCCTGATGCTCCGACGACCGTCAGATAACACCACCGACTGGCTTTTGATTGCCGGCGCAGTTCTGCTCCTGCTCGCAGAGCGCCATCTGCAGGCGGACGCAGCCACAGAATCGGCCCCACAGCTTACGCCGCCAGGCCGCGGCGATTTCGCGCGCGAAGCCGGCCAACGGGGACGCGGACGACATTCCAACACGCCGCTGCAAATCCCTCGGGCTGGCTGGAAGGATATTCTCTGGCGGACCTATGAGCGGACCGGCGAAGACCGCCTGCTCGCCACCGCCGCCGGCGTCGTGTTCTACGGCCTGCTCGCGATATTTCCCGCGATCACCGCGCTGGTTTCCTGCTACGGCCTGTTCGCCAACCCCTCCACGATCAGCACCAATCTGCAAACGCTGGCTGCGATGCTGCCGGAGGGTACGTTCCAGATCGTGCAGGATCAGATCGGGCGCGTGCTGGCCAAGGGCAACGCCGCCCTTGGCGCGACTTTCCTGTTTGGGCTGCTGCTCGCACTCTGGAGCGCCAATGCCGGTGTCAAGGCCGTGATCGACGCGCTCAATGTCGCTTATGATGAACGCGAAAAGCGCGGCTTCGTCCGGCTCAACCTGCTGTCGCTCGCTTTCACGACCGGCGGCATCGTCGCGCTGCTCTTGATGGTAACCGCGGTGGTTGCATTCCCGCTGGCGCTCGATCATATCGGCCTTGGACCCGACAGCCAGCTCATTGTCGGCCTGTCACGCTGGCCACTCCTGTTCCTGATCCTGTGGTTGACGCTGACCCTGCTCTACCGCTTCGGACCCAGCCGGCAACCGCCGCGATGGCCATGGCTCACCGTCGGCGCCGTGGTGGCCCCGCTGCTATGGATCGCGGGCTCTGCGCTATTGTCCTGGTATTTGTCGAATTTCGCCAATTACAGCGCAACCTACGGCTCGCTCGGCGCCGCCATCGGCCTGATGATGTGGATGTGGATGTCGGCCATCATCGTGC
>NZ_JBAURI010000582.1:0-3040 GCF_049581145.1 Bradyrhizobium sp. | reverse complement strand
GCGCATGGTCAAGCATTTAATCGCGGCCGCCGGGATTGGTTCCATGAGCCGGAACTTCCCGGACATCCCGTCCAGGACGCGACAAGTTCGACAGTCACCGCAGCACGGTGCGTCCGAGGCCGACACGACGCCAGCCGATCCGTTCACGACGAGCGGATGCGTCCACTGCAATAGCCGCCACGGCGTCCGCCTGACCGCATACGCGGCCACCGGGGATTCAGCCGTCCGAGGCCGGCTGGTCGTTCTGCTCAGATACGAGCACGTCGGCAGCACCAGCCACTGACCTGGAATCGGAGAGCAGAAGAAATTCGCCGCGGCGCAAGGTGCTTGCGCTTGCCATGACGACGGCTCGCTTTGGACAAATACCGAGGCAACTGGTCAAGACCAGGCGCGGACGCCTGGTCTTTTTGCCGGAGCGTCTTTTCTTCAACTCCGATTTCAGGCTGCGCTTCAGTTTGCCGCCGTTTTCAACACGGCTCAGGCATTTCTTGCACAGTAAGACGTGCTCCGATCGGCGCGGCCTTATGGTGACGAGCGAGGACGACTTCTTCATTCGAACGATATGGGCCCTGCGTGACGACTCTTCGAGAGGGTCATCGCAGTCCAATCATGAGCTTCGCACCCTGTCGCTGGTCGAGCCCGAGGCCTGAGAGCGGGAGGTGCTGGTCCTTCGCCGGCTTCTGGAAAGCTTCTTCATGACGCCTATCCGACTTCAGGCATGCGATCGAGCAGCTTGTCCAGCGTGATCGGATAGTCGCGCACGCGCACGCCCGTCGCGTTGTAGATCGCGTTCGCCAAGGCCGCCGCGACCCCACAGAGGCCGAGCTCGCCGATACCTTTCGCCTTCATCGGCGACGACATCGGATCGGGCTCGTCCAACAGGACTACATCCTGGTGCGGGATGTCCGCATGGACAGGAACTTCGTAGCCCGCGAGATCATGGTTGACGAAGAAGCCGCGGCGCTTGTCCACGGCGAGCTCTTCCATCAGCGCCGCACCGACGCCCATGGTCATCGCGCCGATCACCTGGCTCCGCGCGGTCTTCGGATTCAGGACGCGGCCGGCGGCACAGACCGCGAGCATCCGGCGCACGCGGATTTCTGCCGTCGCGGCGTCGACGGCGAGCTCGACGAAGTGAGCGCCGAAGGTCGATTCCTGATGCGTCTTTGCGAGGTCGCCGTACTCGATGGCATCCTCGGCGACCAGGTCGCCCTCCGACGCCGCCTGCCCCAGCGCCACGCTGCGGTTGCCCGAGGTGACCTGACCATCGGAGAAGACGGCATCGGCCGAGTTGAACCCGAGCTTCTGCGAGATCGCCTCGCGCAGCTTGACACAGGCGGCATAGACGCCCGAGGTCGAATTGTTTGCGCCGAACTGCCCGCCGGAGCCCGCGGAAACCGGGTAGCTGGAGTCGCCGAGACGCACCACCACCCGTTCCAGCGGCACGCCCATCATCTCCGCCGCCGTCTGGGCGATGATCGTGTAGCTGCCGGTGCCGATATCGGTCATATCCGTCTCGACGGTCACGATCCCGCCCCTGTCGAGACGCACCCGCGCGCCGGACTTCACCAGGAGATTGTTGCGGAACGCCGCGGCCATGCCCATCCCGATCAGCCAGCCACCGTCGCGCTGGCGCCTGGGCTCGGCATTCCGCGCGTTCCAGCCGAAGCGCTCGGCGCCGATGCGCATGCACGCGACGAGCTGACGCTGCGAAAATGGCCGCTTTGGATTCTCGGGGTCGACCTGGGTATCGTTGCGCGCCCGGAACTCGATCGGATCGAGATTCAGCCGCTCCGCCATCTCGTCCATGGCGATTTCCAGCGCCATCATCCCGGATGCCTCGCCGGGCGCCCGCATCGCGTTGCCTTCCGGCAGATCCAACATCGCCAGACGCAGCGCCGTCATCCGATTCGCGCCTGCGTAGAGCAGGCGGGTCTGCTGCACCGCCGTCTCCGGGCGGCCTCCCGGCAAATTGCCGGACCAGCTTTCGTGTCCGATCGCGCTGATCTTGCCGTCCCGCGTCGCGCCGATGCGGATGCGCTGGATCGTGGCTGGCCGATGGGTCGTGTTGTTGAAGATCAGGGGCCGCTGCAGCGCGAGCTTGACCGGCCGTCCCGCGGCACGGGCGCCGAGGGCGGCCAGAACCGCATCGGCGCGCAGGAACAGTTTTCCGCCGAAGCCGCCGCCGATATAAGGCGACATGACATGCACGTTCTGCTTCGGCAGACCGAGCGTCTTCGCTACATCCGCGGCCGTCCAGGCGATCATCTGATTGGAGGTCCACAGCGTCAGCCTGTCGCCGTCCCAGGCCGCCATCGAGGCATGTGGTTCCATCATCGCATGGGCCTGGTCCGGCGTCGTATAGGTGGCATCGAGCTGAACCGGCGCCGCGGCGAAGGCGCCTGCGAAATCGCCGACGGATGTCTCCGGCTTGTCGCCGCCGCTGGAAGGGGCCTCGCCGGCACCGTCCTTGCCGGCCGCCAGGTCGAACGAGCCACTTGCGTCGTCGTAGTCGATCCGGACCAGTTGCGCGGCCGCGCGGGCCTGCTCGAAGGTTTCGGCGACGACCACAGCCACAGCCTGGTGATAGTGCTCGATGTCGGGGCCGCCCAGCAGCTTCGCGGTGTTGTGATCGCCCTTGCCGAGCTTGCCGGCGTTGTCCGCGGTCACGATCGCGAGGACGCCAGATGCGGCTTTGGCGCGCGAAAGGTCCATCGATGCGATCCGGCCCTTGGCGACGGCCGCGCCGACGATGGTGCCGTAAGCGGGGTTGGAGACCACGTCGTGCCACTCGTAGGCGTAGGTCGCCTGACCCGTCGTCTTGAGATGACCATCGATCCGGCTGGTCGAATGCCCGATGACCTTGAGCCGGTCGATCGGATTGGTGGTCGCGGGAGTATCGAACTTCATGGCTCAACCTTTCGCCTCAGTGAGGACGGCGCCCAGTGTGCGCTCCACCAGCGTCAGCTTGAATGCGTTGTCCTTGGTCGGTTTGGCGCCCTCGAGCAGGCGGCCCGCGACGGCCTTGGCGCCGCGGGGC
>NZ_JBAURI010000581.1:0-1903 GCF_049581145.1 Bradyrhizobium sp. | reverse complement strand
CCGCGATGACGAGCCCTATCAGGTTTTGTCATGGCAGGATAATGTGACGGTCCGCCGCCGACTGTCAGGGGAAACGTGACCGCCATGATGTCGGAACTGAAAAACCTGTTCGAGACATGGATCGCAGCCGTTGCCGTCGCGGTTCACGCCGTCATGGAGCGGATCGTGCAGCGGCGGCGCATCCTCTTCACGGAAGGCGACGCCAACAGCTTCACGGCCAGCCTTGTGTCTGCAAAGGGGGCGAGCCTGCCGGAGACGTCGTTCCGACTGCTACATGGCTGGCCCGAGCCTGCGCTGGACCCGCAGTGGTTGGCCGCACTGCGCGGTAGTCGGATCGACATCGTGCTGCGACCGGATCGGGTGCTGTTCCGCGAGGTTGATTTTCCGAGGCAGGCCGCCGATTTTCTCGATGGTATGATCCGGGCCCAGATCGATCGCTTGACGCCGTGGACCGCGGGCGAGGCCGTATTCGGCATGACACCACCGTCGCCGGTCGCGAACGAGCGGATCGCATTCACCCTCGCGGCAACCTCGAGCCAGAAGATCCAGCCGCTGCTCAAGCTTGCGACCGACCTCGGGGCAGCGTCGGTCGCGGGCCTGGTCGAAGTGCCGGAAGCCGCGCAGGCGGTGCAGCCGGTCAAACTGTTCGACAGGACCCTTTCGAGCGCGACCGGCCGTATCACGGATGTGCCGCGGCTGTTGCGCTTGTCACTGCTTGGCGCGGCCGTTGCGGCGGTAGCGGTGCTTGCGATTTCCGCCTATGTCGGCAGCGCGCTCGACGCCGAGCAGCAGGATCTGCAGCATCGGATTGCGCAGCGTCGCGCGGCGCTGCGCATCAGCCAACCGATCGGATCGGCAGAGACGCTGCTCGCCAAGCGCAAGCAAACCTCACCATCGAGCGTCATGGTGCTCGAGGCGATCTCCCGGGCGCTGCCCGACACCACCTATGTGACCGAGTTGAGGGTCGAGGCTGACAAGATGCAGGTCGTCGGCCTGACGCATGACGCGCCATCGCTGATCCGGCTCCTGGAGCAATCGCCGCAGTTTACGCGTGCCACCTTCTTCGCGCCGACCACGCGAGCGCCGAATGATCCGGGCGAGCAGTTCCATATCGAAGCGCACATCACGCCATATTTCGGGTCGGGGTCATGAATCAGGTCGCGACGTTGCAAAGACTCCTGGCCAAGCCACCGTTGGCGGCGATGGCCTATTTCGTCGTGATGAGCTTGTCGTTGTTCGAGATCGGCAGCGCCTTGGTGGATGTTCTCGGCCGGCGCGCCGATGTCGCGGCGTCCGCGGCCATGCTCGAGCAGTTCGACGGCCGCAGGGCCTCCGCGGCCAGCGGCCAAGGGGCAGCCCTCGGCGGTCCATCAGGTTCGCCGTTTCTGCAGGGTGCGACCGTCACGGTCGCCGGCGCGGTACTGCTGCAGCGCGTGACCGGCGCGGTGACGAAGTTCGGCGGCAGTGTGCTGTCATCGCAGGTCGATCTCAATGGCGCGCAATCCAAGGCCGGCTTTCTCACAATCATCGCGAGCTGCGAGATCGACCAGCCCGGTTTGCAGCAGCTGCTCTACGATATAGAGGCTGGCATGCCGTTCCTGTTCATCGATCAACTGGCCGTGCAGGCGACCGGCGGCTTCGGATCTTCGAGTGACAGCAAGCTGCGTATCCTGCTCACGGTGTCCGGGCAGTGGCGGGGAGCGACATGATGGCAGGCAAAGCGATTCCGCGTCTCTGCATCCCGCTCGCCTTGTTGCTGGTCTCCGCGTTCAGCGTTCCGGCTTCAACCTTGGCGTTGCCGGAGGATAGTCCGGACAACGACGTTCGGGCGTCGCGTCAGGCCGAGGGCCTCCCGGCGTCATCACTCTGGGAACAACCGGCCACGCCCGCGCCCGTGGTGGCC
>NZ_JBAURI010000580.1:0-7135 GCF_049581145.1 Bradyrhizobium sp. | reverse complement strand
CATCGGCACGATCATCACGACAGCCAGCGGCAGATTCCAGCTCTCATACTGCGCCGCCAGCACTAGGAAGACGAACAGCGCCGCGGCGCCGAACACCAGCAGCGACGAGGTTCCCGGCAGCTGCTGCTGGAAAGCAAGTTCGGTCCACTCGAAGCCGATGCCGGGCGGCAGCACCTGGTGGGCGAGCTCCTCCATCCGATGCAGCGCGGTGCCGGTGGCGACGCCCGGGGCTGCGACGCCCATTACTTCTGCTGCGGGAAACAGATCGTAGCGAGGCACGCGATAGGGCGCATTCACCGATTTCAGCCGCGCCACGGTGCCGACCGGCACCATTTCGCCGGAGCTGTTGCGCGCCTTCAGCCGCGCGATGTCCTGCGGGTCCTGGCGGAAGCGGCCATCGGCCTGCACGATCACCTCGTAGGTCCGGCCGAGAAAGTTGAAGTCGTTGACATATTGCGAGCCCATATAGAGCTGAAGCGTCGAGAATACATCGGTGGGTGTCAATCCGACCTTCTCGGCCTTCTCGCGGTCGATGTCGGCATAGACCGATGGGGAGCGCGTGCCGAATAGCGTGAAGACGCCGGCGAAGCTCGGATCCTTGTTGGCGGCTGCGACCAGAGTCTGTGCGGCCTTCGAGAGCGCCTCCGATCCAAGGCCGGCGCGATCCTGCAGCATCATCTTGAAGCCGCCGGCATTGCCGATGCCCTGCACCGGCGGCGGCGGGATGGTCAGCACATAGGCTTCCTGGATCACCGAAAGGCGCTTTCGCAGGTCGGCCAGCACGCTGCTTGCGGTCACGCCCTTGACCTGGTGGTTGTACAACGAGGGCAGGCCGGAGAAGATCGTGCCGGCATTGGAGGCGATGGTGAAGGTGGTTGCGTCCAGCCCCGCAAACGGCGCCACATGCTCGACGCCGGGCGTCGACATCATGATGTCGATCGCTTTCTTGACCACCGCCTCCGTGCGGTCGAGTGTCGCGCCGGGCGGCAGCTGCAGCACGGTAATCAGATAGCCTTGGTCCTGTTCCGGAATGAAGCCGGTCGGTGCGCGGGCGAACTGGAAGCCGGCGATGCCGATCAGCACCGCATAAATCGCGAGTACGGCGCCGGTGATCTGCACCAGCCGCCGCGTCAGCCGGCCATAGCTCGTCGACAGCCACTGGAATCCGATGTTGAAGCGGTCGAATCCCGCCAGCACCAGCCGCGCGATCCACGAGCGCTGCGCCTTGTGGCCGGGTTCATGGGCCTTGAACAGGACTGCGCAAAGCGCGGGGCTCAGGGTCAGCGAGACGAAGCAGGAGATCAGGGTGGAGGCTGCGATCGTCACCGCGAATTGCCGGAAGAACTGCCCTGTAATGCCCGAGAGGAAGGCCGAGGGCACGAACACCGCGCACAGGGTCAGCGCGATTGCGATCAGCGCGCCGCCGACCTCCCGCATGGTGACATGGGCGGCCTCGGTCGGGCTCATGCCGCGCTCGAGATTGCGCTCGACATTCTCGACAACGACGATGGCGTCGTCGACGACGATGCCGACCGCGAGCACGAGGCCGAACAGCGACAGATTGTTCAGCGAGATTCCGAGCGCATAGAGGAAGATGAAAGTGCCGACCAGCGACACCGGAATCGCGATCACCGGGATGATGGCGGCGCGCCAGCTTTGCAGGAACAGGAACACGACGCCAACCACCAACAGGATCGCGACGAAGATGGTCTTGATTACCTCGTCGACCGATTTGCCGACAAAGATGGTGGGATCGTAGATGATCTTGTCGCTGAGGCCGGGCGGAAAGTCCTTCGCCAGGACTTTCATCGTGTCGAGCACTTCATGCTCGACGGCGAGCGAGTTCGCGCCCGGCTGGGCGAAGATCAGCAGGGGCATGCCGGGTCCTTTGTCCATGAACGCGGTCGACCCGTAATCGGAGGCGCCGATCTCGACATGGCCGACATCGCGCAGGCGGGTCACGCGTCCCGCGCTGTCCGATTTCAGCACGATGGAAGCGAATTCGTCCGGCGTGGAGAGCCGGCCGAGCGTTTGCACATTGAGCTGATAGGCCTGATGCGAGGCGACCGGCGGCTGGTTCAGGATCCCCGCCGAGACCTGGACGTTCTGCGCGCGCAGCGCGGTCAGGACTTCGTTCGCGTTCAAATCGTGGGCGACGACCTTGTCGGGATCGAGCCAGATGCGCATGGCGTATTCGCGCCCGCCCACGATCTGAACGTCGCCGACGCCGGGCAGCCGCGCCAGCACGTCCTTCACGTGCAGCGTCGCGTAGTTCGAGATGTAGAGCGTGTCACGGGAGCTGTCCGGCGAATAGAGGTGGACCGCCAGCAGGATGTTCGGCGTCGCCTTGCGCACCTGCACGCCCAGCCGCTGCACGTCGTCGGGCAGCCGGGGCAGCGCGTCCTGGACGCGGTTCTGCGTCAGCATCTGCGCCACGTTGAGGTCGGTCCCGATCCGGAACGTCACGGTGATGGTGAGCTTGCCGTCGCCGGTCGACTGGCTGTTGATGTAGAGCATGTTCTCGACGCCGTTGATCTCCTGCTCGAGCGGCGTGGCAACTGTGCGCGAAACCACCTCCGCGGATGCGCCCGGATAGGTCGTGGTGATCTGAACCGTGGGCGGCACGATCTCGGGATATTGCGCAATCGGCAGGATCGCGAGTGCGCCCAGTCCGATCAGCGTCACAAAGACGCTGAGAACGGTGGCGAAGATCGGCCTGTCGATGAAGCTGTGGGTCATCGGAAGCTCCTGTCTTGAACCGTCTCAGCCTTGGCCGTCCGCGTGTGCGTCGTAATGGATGGTGCCGTCCTGCGGCGTGACCTTGGCGCCAGGAATGGCGCGGACTAGGCCGTCGATGACCACGCGGTCAGTTGGCTCAAGGCCGGACTGGATCACCCGCAAGCCACCGCGAAGCTCTCCGGTGGTCACGATCTTGGGCTTCACGGTCGCATCGGGGGTCACCGTCATCACCAGGCGCTGCGACTGGTCGAGCACGACCGCAGAGTCCGGCAGGAGATAGACCGGTGCGGGCGGCGCGATCGCGACGCGGAGCCGGGCGAACTGGCCCGGCGCCAGGAACAGGTCCGGGTTCGGCACCGTGGCCCGCGCGTGAATGGTGCCGCTCGAACGATCGAGCGAATTGTCGATGAAGTCGAGCGTGCCTTCCCGGTCAAAACTGGTCTCGTCGCTGAGGCCGATCGCGACCTTGTTGGCCAGCGGTCCACCGACGCGGGCTCGCTCGCGCGAGAAGGTCAGGAAATCGGATTCGCTCATGTCGAAGTCGAGATAGAGCGGATCGAGCGAAACCAGGGTCGCGAGCAGAGTGGTTGGGCTGGTGGCGGCGCGGCTGCCCGCGACCAGGCTGCCGATCGAAACCTGGCGCGCGCCGATGCGGCCGGTGAACGGCGCCCGGACGTGACAATATTCGAGATCGAGCTCGGCGTCACGGATGCGGGCCTTGGCGTCCTCGACTGCGGCCTGCGATGTATCCTGGTCGGAGGTGCGCTGGTCGACCGTCTCCTGGGTTGCGAATTCGTTGTGCCGCAGCGACTGCGCGCGCGAAAGCTCGTTGTTGGCGAGCGCGACGCGGGCCGTCGCGGTCTGCAGCGCCGCTTTGGCCTGCTCGAGCTTGATCTCGTAGGGACGCGGATCGATCACGAAGAGAAGGTCGCCCTTGTGCACGATCTGGCCGTCCCTGAAGTGGATCTCGGTCAGGGTTCCGCCGACTTGGGCTCGCAGCTCGACCCGGTCGACCGCCGAGAACTGGCCGAGAAAGCCAGCCCTCGTATCGAGCTCGCGCTGCAAGGGCTGACTGACCGTCACCGGCAGCGCAGGAGGTATCGACGCCGCCGCCTGGTTTGCCCTGTGGGGTCCAAAGCCCAGATAGACGGCGAAAAGACCAGCCACCGCGGCGGCGCCGACCGCGGCGGTTCTCCATGTCCGCCGGAGCGGCCGTGCGGGTCGATCAAGCGGCTCTCTTTCAAGCTTCGAGCGATCTGCAATCTGATCCATGAGGCTGTCCATAAGTCCTTGGCTACGGTTTGAATCCGGCCGGGCCGCGGCCCGCGTCCGCAGCGCAGCCGGCATCCGCTTGAACGTGTCGAAATGGGGGCCGGCACTGGTCATCTGGGCGCGGAAAAATCCCGGTTTGTGGGTTGATATTTGGAGCAAGTACTCCAATATCGTGCGTGCGATATAAACGCGGGGAGGCGCCGTTCAAGGATTTTTGGAGCGATGACACCAAAAATAATCAAGGGAAACGTCCAGGGAAGGGGTCGAGCAAGCAAGCGCGGCCGGGGACGACCTGTCGTGTTCGATCGCGACTTGGCGCTGAGCGAGGCGATGAAGCTGTTCTGGGAACGTGGCTATGAGGGCACTTCGTTCGACGACCTGATCGCTGCGATGGGGATCAGTGCGTCGAGTTTCTACAACTCGTTCGGCAGCAAGGAAGCGCTCTATTGCGAGGCCACGCGGTCCTACCTGGAATGGTCTGGCCAATGGTTCTTCGCCATTCTCAATGACCCTTTCATCGACACCAGGACCGCCTTCGCGCGGCTGTTCGAGTCGACCGCGGAAGAGTTCACCCGCGGCGACCACCCGCTGGGCTGCATGATTTCGCTTGCGGGAACCCACTGTCCGCCGGGAATGAAGCACATACGCGAAATGATGGTCGAGCATCGCGCCTTCTCGGAAGGCGCGATGGCGGAGCGCATCCAGAAGGGTATCAAGGCCGGCGACGTCCCCGAAGATACCGACTGCGAGATGCTGGCCGCCTATTACAGCGCCGTGGCGCGCGGACTTGCGGTACAGGCGCGCGACGGCGCATCGCGCGAGAAGCTGGCTGAAATCGGTCGACTGGCCATGCGCGCCTGGCCGGCCGGCAACGCGAGCAGACAATCCCAGCCTGGCCGCGACCGTCGCTGATCGATCGTTCAATTCACGACGCCTGATCTCGATTGTTTTCCCATTGGTCGAGCACTGCGCGCCGTCACGCGCTGACGTGTCGTGCCGATCTTCGGGCGCGCCTGCCCCCTCCATTGGGCAGGGTCAAATCGCAATTGAACGATGGGTCGACCATAGGGTAAGTTTCATGCAATCGCTCGTCTAGTGCCGCACGCGTTGCGACCGGACTTGGTTTCTACATTGCGCGGTCCTGCTGCCGACGTAAGCACCGTCCTGACCAACGAGGCAAATGCGGGCGCCGGCGCTGGGCGCCGTGGTCGGCAGCCTCGACCCGATCGCCCGTCGGTCACGCGAGGTCGATCGCGGCGGCACGACGAGGCGGCGCGGAGATGGCTTGACCGCCAGTGGCCGCGCGACCGTCGGTCATGAAGCGAGTATCTGACGCTATCCAGCCTCCGGCGTCCGATCTCGACCGGGGTGACGATGTGCGTCGGGCGTGTCACGTTTTTGGAGCCGATCCGATCTGCCGCCCGCCTGAAGGCAAGGCGTAGCAATCGCGATGTGCCCGCAATAGTGCGGATGGAAACGCGACGAGATGCATAGAGGTATGAGGAGATGGCCTTTGGCCACTCAGCGCGCGCTCGATCCGTGGAACCACGGGAACCCCTGCTTGCGCGGCCTCCAGGCCGCGCAAAAACGCGGCGAGGTGAGAAAATCGCCTTCAGTCTAAGGCGTTTCTCAATCAATCGAGCTCTACGTTGCATCGGGAGACTGACCGTGACGAAATCTCAAATCGCGCTCGCCCGATCGGGCTCTAAATCAGCTTGGGCCGGACAATCCGATCCGGCAAGCGGCAGAGCCATGCATGCGAGACTCGGCATCGTCTGGATCTTGCTGAGCGGCATCCTGCTGATCGCCGGCATCGGGATCGGCACAGGAGTCATGATCGACAGCTTTCGCGAGCGCGCGATAGCGAGCAGCGAGCGTGACTTGGAGAACACCACCCTTCTGCTCGCGCGCCACTTCGATGAGAAATTCGAGGACCTGGTCGACTCGCAGGCGCGGCTTGCCAAACGGCTGGATATTCCCGCCAGCGCGTCACTCGAGGAGTTCAGACAGCAGCTGTCCACGTCCGCCATCCATGCGCTCCTGACCCGCGAGATCAGCGATACTTTCGACACGGGCGATATCTTTCTGTACGATTCCGACGGCCAGATCGTCAACTCCTCGCAGCCCGGACCTCTTCCGGTCTTCAGCATTGCGGATCGCGGCTATTTCCATTCGTTCAAGACCGGTTCGACATCGGCGACAACGCTCGTGCAGCCGGTTCGCAGCCGTATCACGGGTCGGCCGACCACGATCCTCGCTCGCAAATTGACGAACGCGAACGGCGTCTTTCTCGGCGTCATGATCAGAGCGTTCTACCCGCATCACTTCGAGAAATTTCTGGAAACGCTGGACCTTGGACACAGCGCCACCGTCACGATTGCAAGCGGTGACGGCGAATTGCTGGCGCGATTTCCTCGTGTCGATGGTTTGATTGGGAGAAACATTCACGCAGGAATCGTCTTCCAGCAGGCCATTTCAAGATCCGGACCAGCGACGGCGCGTGTGATAAGCCCTGTCGACGGCACCGACCGACTGGCTTCAGCGCGCCAGTTGCGCTCGTTTCCGATCGTCATCGTCGCGGCAATCTCGACCGACGCGGCGCTCGCCGACTGGCGCGAGCAGACCAGGCTGCTGATCGTGGTCGCCTGCCTGGTGACGGTCGTGATCATCGCCATCTTTCTGCTGCTCGGCTGGCAGATGTCGCAGGAGCGGCGGGCTTCCGAGCGACAGCTCGCGCTCGGCAAGCAGCGTCTCGATACGGCGCTCAACAACATGTCGCAGGGCATCTGCCTGTTCGACGCCGACAAGAGGCTCGTCATCGCCAATCCACGCTTCCACGAGATCTACCGGATGGCGGAAGCGGAGGTCAGGCCGGGCATGTCGTTCGGCGCAATCCTGCAGCACAACTTCGCAAGAGGCGACAGGCTCGGTCAACCCTTCGACAAGGATGCCGAAGTCGGCGCGGCGAGATCGGATTATACGTTCAGGCTGGGCGACGGTCGCATCATCGCAATTCGGCGCGCGGAGACGCCGGATGGCGGCTGGGTGTCGACCCATGAGGACGTCACCGAACGCGAGCGCGCGGCAGCCGTGCTTGCGGAGCGGCTCTCCGACCTGGTCCAGG
>NZ_JBAURI010000579.1:0-3339 GCF_049581145.1 Bradyrhizobium sp. | reverse complement strand
AGCTCGCCGCCGTTCAGCATGCTCAAATCGACCAGCCTGCGGTCGATCGGCGCCAGCGTCAGCGTCTCGAACGCGTTGACGGGTTTCTCCGCGCCCGCAATCTCGGCGCCGACCACCAGTTCCAGATTTTCGGTTCGGATACCGAAGGCGTCGGTCTTGTAGTAGCCGGGCTCGTTGGACAGGATCATGCCGCGCTTCAGCGGCGTGGTGCCGAGTTTCGAGATCCGCGCCGGTCCCTCATGCACCGACAGATAGCTGCCGACGCCATGCCCGGTACCGTGCTCGAAATCGATACCGGCCTGCCACAAATATTGCCGCGCCAGCGTGTCGAGCTGCGCGCCGGTGGTGCCATCGGGAAACACCGCGCGCGCGATCGCGAGATGGCCGCGCAACACCCGGCTGAAGCGGTCGCGCATCTCGCTCGTAGGCGCGCCGATCGCGATGGTGCGGGTGACGTCGGTGGTGCCGTCCTCATATTGCGCGCCGGAATCGATCAGCAGGAGATCGCCGGGCGCGATCCGCCGGTTGCTCTTGCGGGTGACGCGGTAATGCACGATGGCGCCGTTCGGTCCGGTGCCAGCGATGGTCGGGAACGACACGTCCTTGAGCGCGCCGGTGTCGCGGCGAAACGTCTCCAGCGCCTCGACCGCGTCGATTTCGGTCAGCGCGCCCTTGGGCGCCTCGCGGTCGATCCAGGCCAGGAACTTCGCCAGCGCAACCGCGTCGCGCCGATGGGCGGTCCGCGTGCCTTCGATCTCGGCGCCGTTCTTCACCGCCTTCAACAGGCTGACGGGATCGCTGCCGCGCACCGGCTTGCCGCCGGCCGCAGCAATCAGTCGGCTCAATGCATCAGCCGCGGTCGCATTGTCGAGCGCGATCGACGCGCCGGTCTGCGCGAGCGCGGCGAGCTCCGTCGTCAGTGCATCCGGCTCTCGGACATCAGCGGACTGCTCCAGGTGGTCACGGGCGAGGTTCGACAATTTGCGATGATCGATGAAGACCATCGGCCGGCCGTCCCTCGGTATCAGCGCGTAGGACAGGGGCAGCGGGGTGTGGGCGACGTCGGCGCCGCGGATATTGAAGGTCCAGGCCACCGCGTGCGAATCCGACAGCACCAGCCCATCGACGGACAGCTTCTGGATCTCCTGCCGGATGCGGCCGAGTTTTTCCGCCTCCGCTTCGCCGGCAAATCGAGGACCGTGCACGGCAACCGGTCCAAGCGGCGGCGGCGGCCGTTCGGTCCAGATCGCGTCGATCGGGTTGCTGTCGACCGCGACCAGCTCCGCGCCGGCCTTGGTGCACGCCGCCAGCAGTCGCTCGGTTGCTGAAGAAGTGTGCAGCCACGGATCAAATCCTAGGCGGTCGCCGCTCCTCAGATGCTTTGTGAGCCAGCTCTCGGGTGGCGGATCGACCAGCGACTCGACGGCCCAGGACTTTTCGTCGACCTGCTTGGCCGCCTGCAGCGTGTAGCGGCCGTCGACGAACAGCGCGGCGTTGCTCGTCAACACGATCGCCAGTCCCGCCGATCCGGTGAAGCCGGTGAGCCAAGCCAGCCGTTCTTCCGACGGCGCGACATATTCGTTTTGTTGTTGATCGGCGCGGGGAATGACGAAGCCCGAGAGCTTGCGCCGCGCCAGTTCCTCGCGAAATGCCGACAGCCGCGCGGTCAGCGCAACGCCGCTATCGGGCTCCTCGAATGTCTGGAAGTGTGCTTCGAACATCGCATCCTCAGTTTAGGATTGCGGGGAGAAACGCGCAATGCTAACAAGTTTTAGTTAGCAAGTTTGGCATGGGTTCTGCTTGAAAATTAGAGTTGCTTTCGACGAGATGCCGCGTTTAGGCCTCAATCAAGCTCATCCGGCGATCGCGGGGGAAATTCCGGGAGTGCGTCAACTCAATGAAGAGGGGACAAGGCATGCCTGCTTTTACGTTTGAGAAGCTTTCGCCTCCCGTCCGTCGCACTCAGCAACCGCCGAACGTCAATCAACAGCCGAAGAAGTCGCGCGGCGTCATCGGCCTGATCAAGGATCGTTTCGTCCAGCGTCGTCTCAAGAAGAGCGAGCGCGGCATCGACGCTCGCGGCAAATCCTCAGATTAAGGTTATTTCGCGGAACGCAGCAACAGGCTGCTCCAGCCCTCGATTTTCAGATGCCGCAGCGGTGTCAATCCGCGCGCGCGGTAGGCGGCGATCACGGCGGTAGCCTGCGACGTCAGCAGGCCGGACAGAATGACCAGTGCGGATGGGGCCAGGTGCTGCGCCATCGGCCCCGCCAGCTGCCGCAGTGGATTGGCCAGGATGTTCGCCAGCACCAGATCGAACGGCCCGTGCTCGACGAATTCCGGCGCCGAAAAACCGCTGGCGCGGATGACCCGGACGAGATGGCCGGTCTCGTTCAGCCGCGCATTGTCGCGCGCGACCCGAACCGACGGCGCATCGATGTCGCTCGCCAGCACCCTGCCATGTAGCGCCTTGGCGGCGGCGATGGCCAGAACGCCGGTGCCGGTGCCGAGATCGAGCACGCGTTGGGGATGATGCGCCTTCAAGACCTGATCGAGCAGCAGCAGACAGCCGCGCGTGGTGCCGTGATGGCCGGTGCCGAACGCCAGCGCCGCCTCGATCTCGATACCGAGCTTGTTGCCCGGCACCTTGGCGCGGTCGTGGCCGCCAAATACCACGAAGCGGCCGGCCGGGACCGGGACCAGATGCTCGAGGCTGGCCTTGACCCAGTCTCTGGCTTCGACCGTATCGAAGCTGATGGCCTGCGCCATCGTCTCGCCGGCGGCGCGCGCCACGCTGTCGCGCAGCCCCGCCTCGTTGGGAGCGTCAGCGAAATCCACCGTGACATCCCAGCGACCGTCCGGCCGCTCGAAGGCTGACAGCGCGGCCTCGACCTCGAACAGGGCCTCTGTCAGGGCATCGACCAGGCGCTTGGCTGTGGTCGCGTCGGCCAGCGTCACGCGGGCGCGGTGGGTGGCAGGCGCAGGATTCATCGGGACTCCAGGACAGAGCGAACTGAGGGTAGCCAGATGCCTGTGCTGCCGCGACGTCGAGGCTCGGCTTTTTTGGTCGTCGGTCGATCCAGACAAGCTGAAGATAAATTGCAGCACAATTCACGCAAATTTGCACCGGCTCGCTTAAATCAACCTTAGGTTCCATCCGGGTAAGTTCCAGTCCGGAAACCCGGGGGTTGCCCCGTGGTTTCAGCACCAGGCAAACGAGGCAAGATAGCTATGAAGGCAATGGTCCTGAAATTCATACGGGAAGAATCCGGAGCCACGGCCATCGAGTACGGCTTGATCGCGGCGGGCATCTCGCTCGCCATTATTGCGGTCGTGAAC
>NZ_JBAURI010000578.1:0-4452 GCF_049581145.1 Bradyrhizobium sp. | reverse complement strand
CGCGACCAGAAGCATCTATCGAAACTTTCAGCTCGTTCATTGGCACGTTTCGTGCACGCGCAGAGCGAAACAACAAACGGGAAACGCCTTGAATTGACGAGGGCGGGAACCAGGCCGGAGTCGTGGCATGCGAACATACATCCCTTTGAATGCCTTGCGCGCGTTCGAGGCCGCAGCTCGACACCTGAGCTTCACGCGCGCCGCGGTCGAACTTTGCGTGACGCCAACGGCCATCAGCCATCAAGTCCGGACGCTTGAGGAGTTCCTGCATACACCCTTGTTCCAGCGCAAAAGCGGGAAGCTGATCCTCACGCCGGCGGCCTCGAACGCGCTTCAGGAACTTTCCGAGGGCTTCAACAAATTGGAATCGGCGCTGCTCGCGCTCAACCGACGAGGCCGGCAGCGTAAGCTGTCTGTCGCAGCGTCGCCCTCGGTGGCCTCGCTCTGGCTGATGCCCAAGCTCAAGCGGTTTTTCGCAAGCGCCCCGGACGTTGAGTTGAGTCTGTGCACCGTCACCGGCGAGAGCGACTTCAGCGACGGCCCGTTCGACGTTGCAATCTGCTCCACCGACGACCATCCCGGTCGCAAGGTTGATTATCTGATGGAGGAACGGATATATCCGGTTTGCTCGCCGGCGTTGCTCGAGGATTTGGGCCTGACTTCCGAGGCCGCGCTTTGCGAACTCCCGCTCATCCATGACGACAAGGTCAATGATCAGTTTCCGACCTGGCGGCGCTTTTTCGAAGCGACGCAGTCCGCGATGCGCGATGTGAGCTGCGGCCTCCGCTTCAACCAATCGAGCCTTGCGATCGAAGCAGCAATCCAGGGGCACGGGCTATTGCTCGGACGCTACCGCCTGGTCGCCGCCGCGCTCAGGGATCACCGATTGACGATCCTGTCCGATCGTCCCTGTCCAGCTCCGCTGCGCTATTATGTCGTCCGACAACGCGGCGAGGAACAACGTGCCGTACGCAGCTTCCTCGATTGGCTCAGCGCCGAGGTCGAAGCAGAAAACGATTTCTGGCGCGAGGAAGGCCTGGAGCGGCCGCTCGAGCCAGGCTCAGTCCGACAGGGCCCGGGCGTCGTTCTCGGACCAGACGAGGGTGACGCCTTGACCGATGTCGACTGGCGCGGCGAAGAAGACCTCGTCGGAGACAAGCGCCGCGGCCTCCAGACCGTCACCCGCCGCCACAGAAACGCGCACCGTCGGACCGAGATACTCGACATTGGAGACACGGCCGCGGAGGCCCGACTGATCGCCCGCTGAACCCAGACGGCACCTGTCGAGCCGCACCGCGACCCGCCTGCCACGCGTCGTGATTATATTGTGTCCGCCAATGAAACGAGCGACGAAGGCTGTCTTCGGTCTTTCGAAAATGTCCCGCGCCGGACCTGCCTGCCGAATGTGACCAGCTTCCATGACGACCACCAGGTCGGCAAGCGCCATGGCCTCGTCCTGGCTATGGGTCACATGCACGAAGCTGATACCGAGATCGCGTTGCAGGCGCTTCAATTCGCCGCGCATATGTTCGCGCAGGAAAGGATCAAGCGCCGAAAGCGGCTCGTCGAGCAGGAGAACCTTTGGCCGCGTGATGAGGGCGCGCGCCAGTGCGACGCGCTGCTGTTGACCGCCGGACAGTTGCCCAGGCAGCCGATCGGAGAAGTCGCTCATCCGGACCAGCTCCAGGAACTCGCGCGCGCGTGCGCGCCGCTCGGACTTGCGCGCGCCACGAACCTTGAGGCTGTAGGCGACGTTGTCGATCGCCGTCATGTGCGGAAATAGCGCATAATTTTGAAACATCATCGATGTCCCGCGAGCGGACGGCGGCGCATCGGTGACGTTGCGATCGCCAATCAAGACGTCGCCGGAGCTGACCGGTTCGTGGCCCGCGATCATGCGCAGCGTCGTCGACTTGCCGCAGCCGCTTGGCCCAAGCAGACAACAATAGCTCGCTTTGGGAATACGCAGCGAGATCTGATCGACGGCCAAGGCGCCGTTGTAGCTCTTGCTCACGGCGACGAGCTCGACCTCGTAACGCACTACGCCGCCGAGGGGTTGGGCCAATGGCGTCGCGGGGCCCTCGAAAGGGAGTCGAGCGTTCATCGCAGCCTCTCTCAAGCTTGTATCGCGGGCCGGCCGCCGGCCCGGCGCCGAACCATGATCCCGATCGCGACCAGCGCCGCGGTCAGAACGAAGAACGAAACCACGGTCGTGACTGTGCCCAGTGCAAACAGCACGGGCGAAATAGCGGCGGTCGTCATCGCCCAGATTTCCAAAGGCAACGTATTGACGGTACCGACCGTCAACTGTGATCGGGGGAACTCGTCGTAGGACAGCGTGAAGCCGAACAAAGCGACGCCGACGACGCCCGGCATGATGATGGGCAGGATGATGTCGCGAAACCTTTGCCAGGGGCTCGCGCCGAGATCGGTCGCGGCTTCCTCGTAGCGGCGGTCGAGACGTCCGACCGTTGCGAACGTGATCATCAGACCGAACGGCAAGGTCCAGGTCAGCTGGGCGCCGAGCCCCGACGTAAACAGGCTGGTCTTCCAGCCAAGCTCCTTGAACCCGAGCGCGATACCGAAGCTGACGAACAGGCTCGGCATGACCAGGCTCGCGACCGCCGTGTAGAAGAGCAATCCGGCTCCCGGAAAGCGCCGACGGAAGGCCATGCCTGCCGACACGCAAATCACAACCGTCAGCGCCGAGGCGACCAGGGCGAGTTCGAGCGAGCGAAGGAATGCACTGGGAATATCGCCGACGCGGCCGGTCCCGGACAGCAATTGCTGGAACCACAGCGTCGAATGCCCCACCATGGGAAAGCTCATCCCGCCGTTCGGCCCCTGAAACGAAAGCACGAAGATGACGATCATCGGCCCATACATGAAGGCCAGGAAGGCCAGGAAAAAGGCGCCCAGAACATAAAAGGATTTCGAGCGTGGCTGGCCCACTTCGGTCATCATCGACGCCACCCGATCATCAAGAAAGGTGCAGCAGGCGTCGTCGCGCCCGTTCCACCGCGGTGGCCGGCCTCGGCGGCTGCGCGCCTCTCGTCTCGAAACCAGCGCAAGCACGCAACACGCATCATCCTGCAAGCTCCTTGCGCACATCGACGATCCGGAAAATCGCCGCCACCAGAACGATCACCACGACAAGCAGCACGACGGAGCCCGCCGCGGCGGGCGGATATTCAAACGCGTTGAGCTGCGTGGCGATAGAGGACACCACGCCCGCGCTCTTGCCCCCGCTCAGCACGTGGACGATGAAGAAGTCCCCCATGGTCTGCGTCAGCACCAGGACGGAGCCTAGCGCGATGCCGGTCTTCGACAGCGGGATGATGATGTCGCGCACGATCTGGGCCTCGCTGGCGCCCGCGTCGCGCGCGGCAGCGATCAAGCCATGATCGATTTTCGCCATGGAATTCACGATCGGAGCCACCATCATCATGGTCAGGATGTGGACATAGGCAACAATGACGGCGAAGTCTGAAAACAGCAGGAAATCCAGTGGCTGCTTGACGAGATGGGTCGACATCACCGCGTTGTTGAGAATGCCTTCCCGCCCGAGAAACGGGATCCAGGAAATCATCCGGATCATGTTCGACGTGAAAAACGGGATCGTGCAGGCGAGCAGCAGTGCGACGCGCCATCGCATTGTTCGCACATGGAAGGTGAGAAAATAGGCCACCAGAAAACCGATCACCACGGTGATCCCCTCCACGATCGCCGCAAATTCCAGCGTCTTCAAATAAAGCCGGACTGTTATTTCAGATGTGAAGATGTCGACGTAGTTGTCGAACATGAAGGACGGATAGATTTCCAGCCGGTCGTAGTCGAAAAAACTCACCACGACCACGAAGACGAGCGGCGCCACGAACATGCACAACAGCACGATCGCCAGTGGCGCGGCCTGCAGCCAGGAGACAATCGCTCCCGGCCACGGTCGTCCGATCCTGCCGGCGACGGGCAAGCCCGCCGCCGCGCTGTCGCCGATTCCCGCCGCCAACGTCATGCGGCGATGAACTCGTTCCAGCGCTTGGTCAAATAGCGCTGCTCGTCCATCAGGCAGTTCCAGACCGCCACATTGCCCATGCGCTGCCAGAGCGCGCCACCGTCGCGCACGTTGCCGGCCTTCTCCATCAGCGCGCCGAACGGATCGTGGATATCCTTCTCGGCCGGTTTGCCGTCGTACCAATAGTCCCATTCGTAGGGCTCAAGGAACTTCTTGGCGTTCTCGGGCACCGAACTGTAGTAACCCTGGCGCGCGATGAAGGCTCCCTGCCAGCCCGAATTGTACCAATTGAGATAGTCGAGCGCGGCGTCGAGCTTGAGCCCCGTGAGGTGCTTGAGCGGCACCAGCGAAACGCCCCAGCCGCGATAGCCCTCCTTCAGCGGCACAAAGGTGCAGGCAATGCCGCGGGTGCGGATCGCCGTGACCGCCGGTGCCCACAT
>NZ_JBAURI010000577.1:0-4283 GCF_049581145.1 Bradyrhizobium sp. | reverse complement strand
ATAGCCGCGCGCCGAGCTCGACGTCGATCCGATTGGTGGCATGCGAAAAAAGATAGGTTCGCAAGATGCCCAGAATGGTTTCGAATACGGCTATGCCGAGCAGCCCGGTAATCAGCACGTCGAGCGTGCCGATGCTGCGATGGACCAGAACCTTGTCGATCACCACCTGGAAGAACAGCGGCGAGGCGAGCGCAAACAGCTGAAGGAAAAAGGATGCGACGAGCACCTCGGCCAACTGGTTACGATACTTGTGAATCGCGCCCAGAAACCATGTGAGATCGAAGCGGCGTGCCAGCTCCCGGAGATTGGCGCGCCGGGTCATCAGAACGAGGCGCCCGTCCCAGATCGCCTCGAAGTCTGTTTTTGTCATCAGTTCGGGGCGCGGCGTTTTCGCCGTTTGCACGACGACCTTGTCGCCGCCGACCTTGCCGAGCAGAAGAAAGCTGCCATCTCTCAGCGCTGCAATGGCCGGCAACGGCGTGGTCGCCAGGCGCGCCCAGCTTGTCTTCAGCTCGCGCGCCCTCAAGCCGAACTCCCTGGCACAGCGGATCATGTCCGTCGTGCCGATGGTGGCGGTCCCGCACTGGTGGCGAATTTGTGCCGGATCAGCCCCGACGCCCTGAAGGCGCAGCAGCATGACCAAAGCCATGAGACCCGGATCAGTCGGCCCGGGTATTTCCGGATATGCCGTCATATCGACCCGCGTCCCCGTATATTGCCGCTATCGGCTGCCGGCTAATCTGGCTTAATTTCGTTAATATGCTATACTTATGCCCATGGTAGCCTTAGTTTAAGAATTGGATAGATGCCACTATATTTTCATTTCCAAATGCTAGAAAACTAACCATATGCGGGCATAATCAAACGTCGGCCTCCGGTATCCTCCGGTATTAAGGGCCTGATTCAAATGGTCCCAGCGGAGTGAAAATGTCTTGCTGACCAATCGGAGTGACGCGGCGAAAAGACCTTCACTCTTGCGTTCTGCACAGGATTTCATAAAGGCGGAAGCCAAGGTCATTCTGTTTCCAGGCGGGGCCAAGCTGCGGGACCGGGAGGAGCTTGCCTTCCTGCCGGCCGCGCTGGAAATCGTCGAGACGCCGCCCTCTCCGATCGGGCGGGCGATTGGCGCGGCGCTTATTGCGATGTTTGTGCTGGCGTTAATCTGGGCGAGCCTGGGCCACGTCGATATCGTGGCGACCGCAACCGGCAGGATTATTCCAACCGGTCACAGCAAGGTCATTCAGCCTTTTGAGACCGGCGTGGTGCGCGACATAAAGGTCGCGGATGGCCAAACCGTCAATGCCGGGGACGTGCTCATCGAACTCGATCCCACGATCGTGGAAGGGGAGATCAATCATCTCCAGGGTGACCTGCAGTCAACACAACTCGACGTCGCTCGGCTGCGTGCGGCGCTCGCCGATACTGATGATCCGATGGGAGCATTTCATCCTCCAGAGGGGGCTGACGCTGCCCTCGTCGCCATGCAGCGGCAATTTTTGCGAGCCCAGATATCGGAGCATAAGGCGAAAATCGCGGCGTTGGACGGTCAAAGGGCGCAAAAGCAGGCCGAACTCGCGACCATCTCGGCGACGGTCGATAAGCTCGACGCGGTCATTCCCACCATCGAAGAGCGCGTCAACATCCGCAAGACGCTGAATGAATACGGCTCCAAGCTGCAATATTTCGAGGTGCTCCAGCAACTCACCGAGAGCCAGCAGGAACGGCTGGTCCAGAAAAGCCATTTAAAGGAAGCGCAGGCCGCCGTTGCCGCGATTATCGAAACCCGAGCTCAGGCCGTGGCCGAGTATCGCCGAACGCTGTTTGGCGACCTGGCCGAGGCGGAGCGGAAGGCCGCCGGGTTTGCCGCTGATTTGTCGAAGGCGATAGAGCGTGGCAAGCTCCAACAATTGACCGCGCCGGTATCGGGCACGGTTCAGCAGCTGGCTGTCCACACCGTCGGCGGCGTGGTCACGCCCGCAGAGGCCCTGATGGTGATCGTACCCAGCGACAGTCAATTGGAAATCGAAGCCATGGTGAGCAACCATGACATCGGTTTCGTGCATACGGGCGATGAAGTTGAGGTCAAGGTCGATACTTTTGATTTCACCAGATACGGGCTGCTGCATGGGAAGGTCCGAAGCATCTCATCGGACTCGATCGTGCGCGACGCGCCGAACGAAAAACCAGACGACAAGCAGGCCCCCGCCTCCACGAGCGAACCGAAGAACCAGGAATTGACCTACGCGGCGAGGATTTCGCTCGATAGCACGGCGATGCAGGTCGACGGCAAGATGGTGAATCTTTCGCCCGGTATGGCCGTCACCGCCGAGATCAAGACGGGCTCCCGACGGATCATCAGCTATCTGTTGTCACCGCTGATGAAATACGACCAGGAGAGTCTGCGCGAGAGATAGCGAGAGCGCTATCGCTCCGCTGACGCGTTCCGCTGGAAAATGATCTCTCAGTCGCAGTTTGGTTGCCCATCGACGATCGGACATGATGATTCGGGAGGCTTCGCAGCCGGTGGTCCAAGTGCGACATTGGGAAGACGTGGCGAAGTGATGGACGGCAATAGCCGCCTGGGCTGGAGCGAGGAAGACCGCCCTGCTCCACCAGCTTCGTTTGGCGACAACGTTGCAGTGACGCCTACGGCCGGCCTTGGATGGGCGCGTGACGGTGGGGTGGGGAGCTTTGCGGGCCGGGGAAGCGGCAGCGGAATGCCGTCACTCGTCTGGGGCGACAACATCGCGGCCCGCGGAGTTCGTGCTGCGATGCCCGTTGCCGGCGGCGTCGACGCTAGCGGCCGGGCTGCTCGCGGCGGAATGCTGCCGGTCGTCTGCGGCGACATCATCGCTGCGCGCGGGGTTCCCTGCGGCGTGCCGGTCGGCGGCGCCGCACCCAGTGCAGGAGCTGCAGTCGGCGGTCCTTGATTGACCATGACCGCCGGTGGCGCCATGACAGGGCTCGCTGGCGTTCTGTGCTCAGTCGGCCAGGGAGGCGTCAGCGCCGCCGTTGGCCAAGGCGAGAGCCAAGACGGGGTCAGAGGCGCCTTGGTTGCGTCCAGTGCTTCCTCCGGTTGCAGGGTTACCGGGGGCTGGCTCCCGCTGACGCCCGCCCCAGCGCTCAGCGCGACCGAGGCTGGAAGGCGCGGGCCATTTGTGGTGCCGGGCGGCGGCGCCGCCACGTCAGCGGGCAATTCCACATCGGCCGGCAAGGGCGCGATCATTGGCGTTGGAAGAACGTGCGCTCCGGAGGGCTCCGCCGGCGGTGCCAGCACCAGCAAGTCCGGCGGCGGCGGCCCCAGGAAATCGATGGGTAACGGTTGCAACGGCTCGAGCGCGAAGGCCGGATCCGCCAATGCGAGCACCCGCTGCTCGACAAACTCCTGTTCATCCGGCAACGGCGGTGGGACGTCGTAGTCCAGCCTTGCGAATTCGGAGGGCGGCGCGAGCGCGGCGCCCAAATGCGCGAGAAGCCGGCGGGCGTCCGCCACGTGGGGCCCGCGCGGATAGCGCTCCAAATATGACCAGTAGGCCTCGGGCGCATTGGCTTCGCAGGTCCGTCGCCAGGTAATGGCCTCGCGCCGCGCGGCGAGCAGGGCACGGACGCGCTTCGTCAGCGGGTCATGCCAATAGTCCGCGACAAAATCCGCGTAGCCGTCGAATGTATCTCGCGCCAATGCGACCAGATAGGCGTCGTTGACCCCGAGGCTGCCCATCGGTTGAGACCGCATCCAAGCCGTATGTTCGGGCGAATCCGCGCGCGGCGGCGCGTCAGGACCGCGGCCGAGGAACATGAAGCGGGTTTCGATCGTCGAGGCATCCCAAGGCACCTGTGCGCCTTTCGTCGATTCATTGACCCGCAACCGCACACGGTCAAACATTTGCGCGGGCGTCAGGCCGCCCTCGCGGATCATCTCTGCGAGCGCCCTGGCATAGGAGCCATAGCCGCCGGCCGCCGCGTCGGGCGAGACCGTGCCGGGCGCGGCATCGAACGCGATCAGCATATTGGCTTTGGGCTCGATCCAGGCGAGGCCACCGGCCGGCTGCTGACCGGACAACAGAAACGGAGTCGGGCGGCCCACGTCCAGGATCAAGAAGCTTGCCTTCAGATGAAGCATCGCAAGTGCTTGCATCTGATCAGACAACGGCACAGCCCGCAGCGGAACGTCCGAAGCCGCGGTAATGTCCGCGTCGATTGGGACCAGATAGTTCTCGCCTTCGAGCTGCAGCCCATAGCCGGCGAAATACACGGCGGCCACCGCATTGGGGCCGGCCGTCCTG
>NZ_JBAURI010000576.1:0-11557 GCF_049581145.1 Bradyrhizobium sp. | reverse complement strand
CGTCGCTGGCCACCGTGACGATCCGGAGCCAGATCAGCGGCTATTTGATGAAGATCGATTTCAAGGAAGGCGACGAGGTCAAGAAGGGCGACCTGATCGCGGAAATCGATTCAAGGCCCTATGAGGCGACGCTGGCGCAAGCCAAGGGACAGCTGGCGCGCGACGAAGCGCAGCTCAAGGGCGCGCAGGTCGATCTGACGCGCTATCAGGGACTGGCCGCGCAGAACGCGGTGCCGCATCAGACGCTGGATACCCAGGTCGCGCTGGTCGGCCAGGACCAGGGCACGGTGGAAGCCGACCGCGCCGCGGTCAAGTCGGCCGAGGTGAACCTGAATTATTGCCGGATCCTGGCGCCGAACGACGGTCGCGTCGGACTGCGCCAGGTCGATCAGGGCAATTATGTCACCCCCGGCGACACCAACGGCATCGTGGTGATCACCCAGCTGCAGCCGATCAGCGTGCTGTTCACGGTGCCCGAGGACAATCTGCAGGCGATCGCCAAGCGCCTGCGCGCCGGCGCCTCGCTGCCCGCCACCGCGCTCGATCGCAGCGGCGCGACCAAGATCGCCGACGGCACGCTGTCGACATTCGATAGCCAGATCGATCCCACCACCGGCACGATCAAGCTGCGCGCGATCTTCCCGAATGAGACCGAGACGCTCTATCCGAACCAGTTCGTCAATATCCGCCTGCTGCTCGACACCCACAAGGACGTCACGACGATGCCGACCGCCGGCATCCAGCGCGGTGTCCCCGGCACCTTCGTCTATCTCATCAATGCCGCGGACTCGACCGTTGCGGTCCGACCGGTGAAGCTCGGCATCACCGACGGCGACCGCGTCGAAGTGCTCTCCGGGCTCGCGCCCGGCGACCAGATCGTGGTCGACGGCGCCGACAAGCTGCGTGACGGCGCCAAGATCAATCTGCGGGCGGCGGCCAACGCCAACGCGGCGGCCGGCGCAGCCAACACACAAGCCGGCACGCAAGACGCGACGCAAACTCCGACACAGGACAAACCGCAAGATCAGAATGGCAAGCGCGACAAGTCCGGCGGCGGCAAACGGCGGCGCTCGCAGGACGGGTCGCCGCAAAACGGGCCTCAGCAGAACGGCGCGCAGCAATGAACCCGTCACAGCCGTTTATCCTGCGGCCGGTGGCGACGACCCTGCTGATGATCGCCATCATGCTGTCCGGCATGCTGGCATTCCGTTTCCTCCCCGTGGCGGCGCTCCCCGAGGTGGACTACCCGACCATCCAGGTGCAGACCTTCTATCCCGGCGCCAGCCCCGACGTGATGACCTCCTCGGTCACCGCGCCGCTGGAGGTGCAGTTCGGCCAGATGCCGAACCTGAACCAGATGAGCTCGGTGAGCTCGGCCGGCGCCTCCGTCATCACGCTGCAGTTCGGCCTCGCCATCTCGCTCGACGTCGCCGAGCAGGAGGTGCAGGCCGCGATCAATGCCGCCGGCAACCTGTTGCCCTCCGACCTGCCGGCGCCGCCGATCTACGCCAAGGTCAATCCGGCCGACGCTCCGATCCTGACGCTCGGGCTGACCTCGAAGACCATGCCGCTGACGCAGGTGGAGGATTTCGTCGACACCCGGCTGGCACAGAAGATCTCGCAATTGCCGGGCGTCGGGCTGGTCAGCATCTCGGGCGGCCAGCGGCCAGCGGTGCGGATCCGCGCCGACATCCGCAAGCTCGCCGCCTACGGACTGAACATCGACGACCTGCGCACCACGCTCGGCAATGCCAACATCAATACCCCGAAAGGCAACTTCGACGGGGCGATGCGCGCCTACACGATCAATGCCAACGACCAGATCAGGAATGCCCGCGACTACGCTTCGCTGATCGTCGCCTACAAGAACGGCTCGCCGGTCCGCCTGAGCGATGTCGGCGACGTCGTCGACGGTGCCCAGAACGACAAGCTCGGCGCCTGGATGAACGAGACGCCGGCGATCATCCTGAATATCCAGCGCCAGCCCGGCGCCAACGTGATCTCGGTGGTCCAAGGCATCAAGGCGCTGCTGCCGCAGCTGCAGGCGACGCTGCCGGCCGCGATCGATCTCAACATCCTGACCGACCGCACCATCACGATCCGCGCCTCGGTGGCGGATGTCGAGTTCGAGCTGTCGCTCGCCGTCATCCTGGTGGTGCTGGTGATCTTCGTGTTCCTGCGCAGCACGCGGGCGACCCTGATCCCGAGCCTGTCCGTGCCGTTGTCACTGGTCGGCACGCTCGGCGCCATGTACCTGTTCGGCTTCAGCCTGAACAACCTGTCGCTGATGGCGCTGACGGTCGCCACCGGCTTCGTGGTCGACGACGCCATCGTCGTGATCGAGAACATCTCCCGCTACCTCGAAGAGGGCGAGACGCCGTTGCAGGCCGCGCTGCACGGCTCCGCGCAGATCGGCTTCACCATCATCTCGCTGACGATCTCGCTGATCGCCGTGCTGATTCCACTGCTGTTCATGGGCGACGTGGTCGGCCGCCTGTTCCGCGAATTCGCCATCACGCTGTCGGTCACCATCCTGATCTCCGCGGTGGTCTCGCTCACGCTGGTGCCGATGGCCTGCGCCAAGCTGCTCAAGCCGGAAAGCGAAGCCGACGAAAACGCCTTCCAGCGCTACAGCCGCGAGGGCTTCGACCGCGTGATCGAGATCTACGCCCGGATGCTGACATGGGTGCTCGACCGCCAGACCTTCGTGCTCTTGATCGCGCTCGCGACCTTCGGCCTCACCGCCTGGCTCTACGTGGTGATCCCGAAGGGCTTCTTCCCGCTGCAGGATACCGGCGTCATCCAGGCGATATCCGAAGCGCCGCAATCGGTGTCCTATGCCGCGATGGCGGAACGGCAGCAGCAGCTCGCGAGCATCATCCTCAGGGATCCCGACGTCGACAGCCTGTCGTCCTTCATCGGCGTGGACGGCACCAACACCACGCTCAACAGCGGGCGGATCCTGATCAACCTGAAGCCGCAGGACGTCAGGAAATCCAGCATTTCGACCGTCATGGCGCGGCTCAAGAACGCAACCGGCGCGCTGACCGGGGTCACCCTCTACATGCAGCCGGTGCAGGATCTGACCATCGAGGGCACCGTCAGCCGGACGCAATACCAGTTCATTCTGCAGGATGCGGACCCCGCCGAGCTCGCGGTGTGGGCGCCCAAGCTCGTCGACAAGTTGAAGACGCTGCCGGAATTCGGCGATGTGTCCAGCGACATCTCCGCACAGGGCCTGTCGATCTACGTCGAGATCGACCGCGACCAGGCCGCCCGCTTCGGCATCACGCCGGCGACGATCGACAACGCGCTGTACGACTCCTACGGCCAGCGCATCGTCTCGACGATCTTCACCAACTCCAACCAGTATCGCGTCATCCTCGAAGCCGACCCGTCCCTGCAGAATTCCCTCAAGTCGCTGTCGGACATCTATCTGCCGTCGTCGGTGGGCAGCACCCCTGTTCCGATCTCGGCGCTGGCCAAGATGCGGGAGGAAACCGCGCCGCTGCAGGTCTCGCATCTCGGACAGTTTCCGTCGGCGACCGTCTCCTTCAACCTGGCGCCCGAGGCTTCGCTCGGCGAAGCGGTGACCGCGATCAAGCAGGCCCAGACCGATATCGGCCAGCCGCTCGGCGTGATCACGAGCTTCCAGGGCGCGGCGCTGGCGTTTCAATCCTCGCTCTCCAACCAGCTGTTCCTGATCCTGGCCGCGATCGTCACCGTCTATATCGTGCTGGGCGTGCTCTATGAGAGCTTCATCCATCCCATCACCATCCTGTCGACCTTGCCGTCCGCCGGAATCGGCGCGCTGCTGGCGCTGATGGCCGCCGGCGACGACCTCACCATCGTGGCGATCATCGGCATCATCCTGTTGATCGGCATCGTGAAGAAGAACGCCATCATGATGATCGACTTCGCGCTGGACGCCGAGCGCAACGAGGGCAAGCCGCCGCGCGAGGCGATCTATCAGGCCTGCCTGCTGCGATTCCGGCCGATCATCATGACCACGATGGCCGCCGTGCTCGGCGCGCTGCCCCTGATGATCGGAACCGGCGCCGGCTCGGAACTGCGGCATCCGCTCGGCATCTCCATCGTCGGCGGCCTGCTGCTCAGCCAGGCGCTGACCTTGTTCACGACGCCCGTGATCTATCTCTGGTTCGACCGTTGGGCGGTACGCTTTGCCGGAGGGCCCCGCGGCGTCGGGCAAGCGAGCGGGTCGCTCTGAAGTCATGCAGCCGTCAACTCCCTTCATTCGCCGGCCGATCGCAACCACGCTCCTGACCTTCGGGCTGGCGGCGGCCGGCGCCGTGGCGTTCTTCAAGCTGCCGGTCTCGCCGCTGCCGCAGGTGGATTTTCCGACCATTTCGGTGCAGGCCACCCTGCCCGGCGCCAGCCCGCAGGATGTCGCCACCACCGTGGCAAGCCCGCTGGAGCGCCATCTCGGGCAGATCGCCGATGTCACGGAAATGACCTCGTCGAGCACGGTGGGTTCGACCCGCATCACGCTGCAATTCGGCCTGAACCGGGACATCAATGGCGCGGCGCGCGACGTGCAGGCGGCGATCAACGCGGCGCGGGCCGACCTGCCGACCAGCCTGCGCAGCAATCCGACCTACAAGAAGGTCAACCCGGCCGACGCGCCGATCCTGATCCTGGCGCTGACCTCGGACACCCTGACAAAGGGCGATCTCTACGACGCGGCCTCGACCGTGCTGGCGCAGAAGCTGTCGCAGGTCGACGGCATCGGCGAGGTCGTGGTCGGCGGCAGCTCGCTGCCCGCGGTCAGGGTCGACCTGATTCCGCAGGCGCTCTACAAATACGGCATCGGTCTGGAGGATGTGCGCGCCGCGCTGGCCAGCGCCAATGCGCACAGCCCGAAGGGCGGCATCGACGTCGGCGACCAGCGCTTTCAGATCTATTCCAACGACCAGGCCAACAAGGCCGAGGACTACAAACCCCTGATCGTCGCCTACCGCAACGGCGCCGCGGTCCATCTGACCGACGTCGGCGAGGTCATCGACGGCGTCGAGAACCTGCGCAACGCCGGGCTCGCCAACGGCAAGCCGGCCGTCCTCGTCATCCTGTACCGGCAGCCGGGCGCCAACATCATCTCGACCGTCGACCTGGTCAAGGGGCTGATGCCCCAGCTCCGCGCCTCGATTTCTCCCGCGATCGACATCGCGCTCGGCGTCGACCGTTCGACCACGATCCGGACCTCGCTGCGCGACGTCGAACGCACGCTGATTCTTGCCGTGATGCTGGTGGTCGTCGTGGTGTTCGCGTTCCTGCGGAACCTGCGCGCGACCATCATCCCGGTCGTCGCGGTCTCGGTCTCGCTGGTCGCCACCTTCGGCGTCATGTACCTGATGGGCTACAGCCTCGACAATCTGTCGCTGATGGCCCTGACGGTCGCGACCGGCTTCGTCGTCGACGACGCCATCGTCGTGCTCGAGAACGTCACCCGCTACATCGAGGACGGCCTGTCGCCGCTGCAGGCGGCGCTGAAGGGCGCCAACGAGGTCGGCTTCACCGTGCTCTCGATGAGCATCTCGCTGATCGCGGTCTTCATCCCGATCCTGCTGATGGGCGGCATCGTCGGCCGCCTGTTCCGCGAATTCGCGATGACGATCTCGATATCCATCCTGATTTCGCTGGCGGTTTCGCTGTCGACGACGCCGATGATGTGCGCCGTGCTGCTGCGCGGCGAGACCGGCGAGGGCCATGGCAGAATCTACCAGCTCAGCGAGCGCTTCTTCGACGCGATGCTGGGCTTCTATCGTTCGACGCTCACCGGCGCGCTCGAGCATCCGCGGTCGATGATGCTGATCCTGGCCGCGGTGCTGGGCCTCAATTTCTACCTCTACGGCGTCATCCCGAAGGGCTTCTTTCCGCAACAAGATACCGGCCGGATCATCGGCATCATCCAGGCGGACCAGAGCATCTCGTTTCAGCTGATGCAGCAGAAGCTGACGCAGTTCGTCAGCATCATCAAGAAGGATCCCGCCGTCGACACCGTCGTCGGCTTCACCGGCGGCGGCCAGACCAATGGCGGCTTCATGTTCATGTCGCTGGTGCCGCTCGGCGAGCGCCACCTTTCCGCCGACGGCGTGATCGCGCGGCTCAGGCGGCAGATGGCGGTGGTGCCTGGAGCAACCCTGTTCCTGCAGGCGGTGCAGGACATCCGGGTCGGCGGCCGGGCCTCCAATGCCCAGTATCAATTCACGCTGCAGGCGCCCACGCTGGAGGAATTGCAGGAATGGGCGCCGAAGATCACCGCGGCGCTGCAGCAGCAGCCGACCATTCTCGCCGACGTCAACAGCGACCAGCAGAGCAAGGGACTGGAGTCCGATCTGGTGATCGACCGCGACGCCGCGGCGCAACTGGGCATCACCGTCAGCCAGATCGACAACACGCTGTACGATGCGTTCGGCCAGCGCCAGGTCTCGACCATCTACGTCGCCCGCAACCAGTATCACGTCATCATGGAGGTGGCGCCGCGCTACTGGCAGAATCCGCAGACGCTGAGGGATGTCTATGTCTCGACCTCCGGCGGCTCGGTCGGCGGCTCGCAGGCGACCAACGCGGTGGCGGGGACCGTCGTGAATTCGGCCACGTCGAGCGCGGCGGCTTCCGCCAACGCCCAGGCCGCGCGGAATCTGGCGACCAACTCGATCGGCGCTACCGGCAAGGGCGTCGCCTCGACCGGGTCTGCCGTCGCCACCACCCAGGAAACCATGATCCCGCTGGCTGCGGTGGCGCGCTTCACCCAGGGGACGACACCGCTCGCGGTCAACCATCAGGGGCTCCTGGTCGCCACCACGATCTCGTTCAACCTGCCGCCAGGCGTGTCGCTGAGCAAGGCGGTCGCCACCATCGACGCCACCATGAACAGCATCGGCGTCCCGGCCACCGTGCGCGGAAGTTTCCAGGGCACGGCAAAGGCGTTCCAGGATTCTCTCAACAACCAGCCGTTTTTGATTCTCGCGGCCCTCATCACGATCTACATCGTGCTCGGGGTGCTCTATGAAAGCTACGTCCATCCGCTGACGATTCTCTCCACACTGCCCTCAGCAGGCGTCGGCGCGCTGCTGGCGCTGATGGTGTTCAAGACCGAATTCAGTATCATGGCGCTGATCGGCGTGATTCTGTTGATCGGCATCGTCAAGAAGAACGCCATCATGATGATCGATTTCGCGCTCGAGGCCGAACGCGTGCGCGGCCTGGACCCGCTGGATGCGATTCGCGAGGCCTGCCTGCTTCGCTTCCGTCCGATCATGATGACGACCATGGCGGCCCTGCTCGGCGCCGTCCCGCTCGCGATCGGCATGGGTGACGGCGGCGAGCTGCGGCAGCCGCTCGGCATCGCGATCGTCGGCGGCCTGATCCTGAGCCAGGTCCTGACGCTTTATTCGACACCTGTGATCTATTTGTATCTAGACAGATTTCGGCTCTGGAGCCAACGTCTCCGGAGCGGCACGGTCCGACATACGCCCGGGCCATCCCTGCAACCGGGCGAGTAGATGCCAACAGCCTTGTCAGTCCATGTCCTGCGACGACCCCGGCGCCATGCCTGGATCGACCTCGTGCGCGGCAATGTCCGCGGCAGGCTTCGCGCGGGCTGCGCGCTGTTTGCGCTCGCGGTCAGCCCCGGCCTGTCGGGCTGCATCCTTGGATCGGAGCGGCCCGCGCTCGATCTCGACATGTCCGCAAGCTATCGCGCGGCGGCCAAGGGCGATGCCGACGCGGCGCTTCCGGTGCTCGACTGGTGGCGCGGCTTTCGCTCCAGGGAACTGACCGCGGTGATGGACGCGGCCCAGACCTCCAACTTCGATATCGCGGTGGCGATCGCGCAGCTTGCGCAGGCCGATGCCCAGGTCGGGATCACCGGCGCGCCCTTGTTGCCGACGGTCACCGGCAATGCGAGCGCGCAGCGCGACCATTCGGGCTCCGGAGGCAGCAGCGTGGGTGCGACCGGGGCCACCGGTGTTACCGGAGTCACCGGCGGCGGCTCCTCGACCACCACGCTGTTCAGTACAAATATCACCGCGAGCTACATGCTCGACTTCTGGGGCAAGAACCGCGCCGCGCTTTACGCGGCGGAGGAGAACGCGACGGCATCGCGCTACAATCGCGAGGTCGTCACGCTGACCACGATCGTCACGGTGGCCAACACCTATTTCGAGATCCTCGCCGCCCAGGACCAGTTGCGCGTCACCCGCGAGAACCTGGCGGCGGCCGAACGCATTCTTGCGCTGATCAAGAACCAGTTCAATGGCGGCACCGCGTCTCAGCTCGACCTGTCGCAGCAGGAAGCGCTGGTTGCGACCGAGCGCGCGGCGATCCCGCCGCTCGAGGTCACGCTCGGGCAGAACATTGCCGCGCTGGCTTTGCTGGTCGGCCGCGCGCCGGCCAATTTCACCGTGCATGGCGGCTCGACCAGCCAGATCGCGGTGCCGCGCGTCACGCCGGGCCTGCCTTCCGAATTGCTCTATCAGCGTCCGGACATCCGTGAGGCCGAGGCGCAGCTCGCCTCCTCCAATTTCAGCGTCGAGGCCGCGCGCGCCGCATTCTTTCCACAGATCCAGCTGACCGGCACGACCGGCTTCCAGAGCGCGGCGCTGGCGTCGCTGTTCACGCCGGGCGCGTGGTTCTACACGCTGACGGCCAGCCTGACCCAGCCGATCTTCGACGGCTTCCTGCTGGAAAGCGAACTGAAGCAGGCCAAAGGCGTGCAGCTGCAGAACCTGCAGGCCTACCGCAAGGCGGTCGTGTCCGCCTTCGCCGACGTCGAGAAGGCGCTGATCGCGCTGCAGAAGGATACCCTGCAGGAGCGTTTGCAAAAGGACGTCGTGAGCGCCTCGCGCAAGGCCTTCGACGTCGCGGAAGAACAGTTGCGCGGCGGCACGGTCAATCTCATCACCGTGCTGCAGACCCAGCAGACCCTGTTCACCGCCGAAAACACCCTGGTGCAGGTGCGGCTGGCAAAGCTTCTCGCCGCCGTCAGCCTGTTCCAGGCGCTGGGCGGCGGATGGACCCCGGCGGGAACGCTGGTATCCCTGGCACAACGATGAGGCTGGAGCGCGCCGTGAAAAGCCTGGTGTTCGCGATCGCACTGACGCCGATGCTGGTCGGCATGCACGCCGCGCGCGCCGAACCGCCCCGCATCCGCGTGATCCCGCTTGCCTTCGGCATGAGCGAGGAGCAGGCTTCGCAGGCGCTCGGCGTCCCCCTGAACTACGTCCGCGGCCGTCCCGGCGACGAGCTTCTGCTCGCGCTGCCCGACGTCAAGGGCACCACCCTGTCAAGCCGCAGCGATGGGCTTTATCTGCAGTTTCGCAAGGGACGGCTGACGGGCTGGAAAGGCGATTGGGGGACCATTCGTCCATGACGAGAATGGATGGGCTGTCATGAGCAGAGCAGGACTTGTCAGAGCGAGATTCGCAGGAAGAATGGCCGCGATGGTCGTGGCGGCCCTCGCCGCAACGTCGGCGTTCGCGCCGGCCTTGGCGCAGGACTTGGGCGTTCGCCCGCTCCGTTACGGCAACACCAGCCCCTGGTCGTATGACGGCCGCGACGACCCGCGCGACTTTCCCACCAACGGTTTCTTTCCCGGCAATTACGCCGCCGACCCCGGCAGCGCCTGGCTCGGCGTCGAAGGCCTGTTCGCCGGCAATTCCTATCGCTCCCCGCAGGCCTATCCCTCGCAGGTCGTGATCGGCGCAACGCCCGCGCCCGCCGCCTGCCAGCGCTATCGCTCCTACGACCCGGCATCCGGCACCTTCGTCGGCCGGGATGGCGCGCGGCATCGCTGTTAGCTGGCAACAGATCTTTTGGAGGGTGTCCGTCGAACGCGAATTCCGGACAAGAAAAGGCAGCGCGGAGGATGGGTTGAGCCCTTCGCGAAACCCATCATGTTCGCAACCAAGATGATGGGTATCGCTTCGCTCCACCCATCCTACGCACTCACCACCGGCGCGTGAGGCGAACCAATCCGGCGCAGCTTCCCGAGCCGTTGCCACGCCGCCATCGCGCGGGTCTCCGGCGCAGAGCTGCCGCCGAGACTCCAACCCGCCCTGTCAGGCTCCGCACCTCAAGGCGTCATCCGTGACGATGCCGGCGAAGCGCGCGACCCGCTGCAGATGAGAGATCGCGCCGTCAACATTGGACAGGGCCTCACGACGCGAACGCCCGGTGGCGACCAGCGCGGGGACGTTCGGACTCGTCACGCGCCAAAGGCCGGTTTGGTCCTGCTCAACGACCAAATTTAGCGATTCAGCCATCATACACCTTCCAATTGCAAAAATTTCCAGTTGTTCCAGCCCGCACCACACGTTGAAGGTCAATGGCGATTAAAAGTATATCCGGGTTTTCCCGGCCCCTCCCCAAGAAAACCCGCGCTGTGGCAAATGGGACCGCTTGTGGCCTTCAAGACCTGACGGGGCATGGGCGCATCTTTCGGCGAACGCCGTTCCGATGTTCCCATGTCAATGCACAGTATCAGGCAGGCCGCCATGTTCGCGCGCACGCATCCATGACGCAATTGGATGGATAAATCCCAAGAGCTCCTGGTCATGTAGTCAGGGTTCGGATCACGTTACGGATACGGTTACGGTTGAGGCCTGTTGTCCGGTCAGTCATCCTTACCCAACGGTGACGCTCATCATGGCCATGAGCTCTCCCCCTCCCAAAGTCGGTGAAATGCTCGCTTGTCACGCCGCAATCCCGTGACATACTTGCAGCGCGAATGATTGAGATCGTGCAGCGTCTGGGAGCTGCCAGTGATGCAGTCCAGGGATGTTTGATCCCGGGCTCACGTCTCACCGCCATCGAGGCGGAGCGAATTCGTCACAGCTTTTCCTGAACTTGCGATTGGCGGCTTCGCTTCCTCCCGACGTTGGAGCATTTTCCGGAAAGGCATGCCCTCGGGCCGCGACCCGATGGGCGAACACCGGCTTTCCGCAGGAAGATGCGACCGACGAAGGACAACCGGAGCGTTATCCGATTCAACGTCATCGGACGACGCTGCAGCGCTCAGGCCGCGCAGACGGCCGCGTCGATATAGGAGCTGCTCAAGCACGTCAGGAGGAAAGCGATGACAATGACAGCCGAGATACAAGGCCAGCTCCCATGGTGGAAGGAGCCCACCAGGGATCAATGGATGGCATGGATCGCCGCATGGCTGGGCTGGACCCTCGATGCGTTCGACTTCACCATCTTCCTGCTGATCATGGTGCCCATCGCGGAATCGTTCCACGTTCCGCTGATCGAAGTGACCGCCGTCTTCACCGTCACGCTGTGGCTGCGGCTGGTGGGCGCCACCGGCTCCGGCTGGCTCGCCGATCGTGTCGGGCGCAAGACGCCGCTGATGATCTCGATCCTGTGGTATTCGCTCTGCAACCTCTTCGCCGGCCTGTCGCCGAGCTTCGCGCTGCTGTTCCTGTTCCGCGCGCTGCTCGGCATCGGTATGGGCGCGGAGTGGCCCGCCGGCGCCGCGCTCGCCATGGAGTCGTGGCCGGCTCGATCGCGCGGCCTGATGAGCGGCCTGCTGCAGGGA
>NZ_JBAURI010000575.1:0-10023 GCF_049581145.1 Bradyrhizobium sp. | reverse complement strand
GATTCCAGCAGCGCGGCGATGCTCCAGATCAAAGGCGGCGGCATGCTGCGTGTCAGTTTTATGACGACAAAGAACAGTGGCAGCAAATAAATGAACCACAGCGTGCCGAACGGCTCGATGAAGGATTCCAGATACAGAAAGCCGGCATGGCCCCAGCTCGTCTCGGCGGCGAAGGCCGGCGCCTTGAAGCCGAACTGGATCGTCACCCACAGCACGTAGAAGTAGGCGAAATGCATGACCTTGCGATCGAGGTAGATGCGCCAGTCGCGGTCGATCACGAGCGGCAGAAAAAGCCCGGAAATCAGGAAGAAATCCGGCATCCGGAACGGTTTGGCGAAGGCTGTCACGGCGTGCATGAAGCCGGTTTGGCCCGCGGCCAGCTCCACGCCGAGGACCGAATGCATCATCACGACCATGACGATGCAGATGCCCTTGGCGTAGTCCACCCAGTCGACGCGCTCGCCCAAAGGACGATTGGTCAAGGGACGATTGGTCATGGGACGATTGGTGACGGCGTCTGTGCCGTTTATAGTCATCGGCGTCCCTTTTTGGCGCGAGGCCGGCATCATCGGGCAAAATCGGTTGCTTTCCCCTTTAATTCATACAAGGGACATGCCGTTTTCCGCCTTCACCGTTTTCCGCTTTCCCCGGGGCTGCCAAATGCTTTAAGACGCGGGCGCGTTAACCATCGAGACGAGCGATTCCATGAAAGTTGTCGTATGGCACCGCATTTCTCCCCGCCACGCGCTGCGCGCGTGGCGGGAGGGGAAGAATCGACTGCATCGCGATGCCTGATATGATTCGAACTTCGAAATCGCTGAACTAGGGCGGGTTTTTCATGCGGATTGCCATGATTGGCACAGGCTATGTCGGGCTCGTCTCCGGCGCCTGTTTTGCGGATTTCGGCCACCAGGTCACCTGCGTGGACAAGGATGGCGACAAGATCGCGAGCCTGCACCGGGGCGAAATTCCGATCTTCGAACCGGGACTCGACGCGCTGGTCGCCGCGAACGTGAAGTCGAAGCGGCTGGACTTCACCACCGATCTCTCGGGCCCGGTGGCGGATGCCGACGCGGTGTTCATCGCCGTCGGCACGCCGTCGCGGCGCGGCGACGGCCATGCCGATCTGAGCTATGTCTATGCCGCCGCGCGCGAGATCGCGAAGGCGCTGTCCGGCTTCACGGTGGTCGTCACCAAATCGACCGTCCCGGTCGGCACCGGCGACGAGGTCGAGCGGCTGATTCGCGAGGCCAATCCGAAGGCCGATGTGGTGATCGCCTCCAATCCCGAATTCCTGCGTGAGGGCGCGGCGATCCGTGACTTCAAGTTTCCGGACCGCATCGTGGTCGGTACCTCCGACGAGCGCGCGCGCAAGGTGCTGGGCGATATCTACCGGCCGCTGTCGCTCAACCAGGCGCCGCTGATGTTCACGGAGCGTCGCACCGCGGAGCTGATCAAATACGCGGCCAACGCCTTTCTCGCCACCAAGATCACCTTCATCAACGAGATCGCCGACCTCTCCGAGAAAGTCGGCGCCGATGTGCAGGAGGTGGCGCGCGGCATCGGGCTCGACAACCGCATCGGCTCGAAATTCTTGCATGCGGGGCCGGGCTTCGGCGGGTCGTGCTTTCCCAAGGATACCCGCGCGCTGGTCAAGATCGCGCAGGATTACGACGTGCAACTGCGCATCGTCGAGGCGGTGCTCACCGTCAACGACCACCGCAAGCGCGCGATGGCGCGCAAGGTCGCCAATGCCGCCGGCGGCACTCTGCGCGGCAAGACCGTCGCCGTGCTCGGCCTCACCTTCAAGCCCGATACCGACGACATGCGCGAGGCGCCATCGATCCCGCTGGTGACGGGCCTGCTCGACATGGGCGCCAAGGTGCGCGCCCATGACCCGGTCGGCATGGAGCAGGCGCGCAAGGAATTGCCCGACATCGACTATTTCGACGACCCCTACGCCTGTCTGAAGGGGGCCGACGCGATGGTGGTCGCCACCGAATGGGTGCAATACCGCACGCTCGATCTGGCGCGTTTGAAACAGGAGATGGCGCACCCGGTCGTGGTCGACCTGCGCAACATCTACCGGCCCGAGGACATGGCGGCCCACGGCTTCACCTATGAGAGCGTCGGCCGGCCGCATTTGCCGCGGACCTGACGACGTGCGCAAATTCCGTCATGGCCCGACAGCCTGTCATCGGGCGGCGCTTTGCTCCGACCTGTCGGCCGGGCCGACGTCGAGTTTGTGAATCGATGCAAGACAGGGACTGCCGATCGCGCCAACAACTCCGGCGTCGTCCCGGCGAAGGCTGGCACCCATAACCACAGGCCAATGTCGTTGCGAAGGTTGCAAGCCCCGGCATGGCGCAACGACCAGGCCCTGTGGTCATGGGTCCCCGCCGGAGCCTGTCATCGGGCGGGGCGTTGCGGTGCACCCCCGCCGTATCGGGGCGAGGCGAAGACATCTGTATCCGCCTCTCGAGTCGTCATCCCCGCGAAAGCGGGATCCAGTATCCGAGAGGCGCTCATCGATCGGGAGCCTCTGGAATACTGGATCGCCCGGTCAAGCCTGGCGATGACGGTGGGTGAGGCGCGAGGTGCGTGCATCCGACAGCCGCGCATGCTGAGCGATCAAGCGCCGCGCCAATGACAACTTTCATGGAATCGCTCGTCTCGGCCGCTCCGTGTTCACCAAATGATCGAACTCATGGATCGGCTTCACCCTCCTCAAATTTTCCGCAGGAGGCCAGCGCTCGAACGGTGGGAAACAGCCGTTAACCGACATTAGTCGGCTGCGGGCATCTGCCGGCGGCGCCGCCTCGCCACGAGACATGAATTGCGGTCGGCGCACCTCCCTCACCGTCATGGCCGGGCTTGTCCCGGCCATCCACGTCTTTCTCCCCGGCAGCACTGCAAGTTCGTGGATGCCCGGGACGAGCCCGGGCATGACGACGACGGAGCGAAGCGATACCCATCATCTTGTTTGCGAACATGATGGCCTCCGCGAAGTGCTCGACCCATCCTACGGCCTCGAATGAAGTGAGCGGTTTTTGTGTCCACGGCTGCCATCGCGCCTGGGCCGTCAAACATGATCTGCCCGGTTTTATTACGCGCATCGACCGCTGTCGACGGTTGCCTGAAATCTTCGCGAATCCTCAGAGCGCGACGCCCGTCGGCTCACGCGCTCTGGCAGGTTCAGTGATGCTTGCGGAGCGTTGCGACAGAAACATGCGGCCAGCTTAAACCATTGAAGTTCAGCAAGACCGTTTGGGTATACTGAAGCTGCAGGAAAGCCGGTCCGTGTGGGCCTGCAGCGACCTTTTCAATCCAGAAGATCGCTGTCATCTGCGCTGCATCAGCATTCGGGCCCCCGGAATTGCCTTGCAGGAAGGCGACGTTGTCGGTGCCGCCACCGACATCGGGTGCCGCTGGGGGTGGCGGGGTCGCGGGCGCTTTGGTGCTGATGAGCAGCACGGTCGTCTGAGTGATCGTCTGGCCGGCAATCGCCGCCGTCAGCACGGAGTTCGGATTATTGACCATCGTTTGTGTGATGTTCGCGGGAATAGGGTTCGGCAACCGCAAAGTCGTGGCGACAGACAGGTCGGCTTCATTGAAAGGGGGGAACGCGACTGCCGTGTTTGCGGGCGGCGCACTCCCGATCGGGAACGGCCGGATGCTGACCGGGTTGATGAGGGGGCCGCCGTTGACCGTCGTCGCCGTCCCCTGAGCATTTGCGGTGGTCCCGTGCGGGATGGACGCCATGCGGGCAACGGTTGTCGGTTCGGCTGGATCGGTCGTCACCGGAACGGTCACCCAAAAGCCCGGCTCCACATGAATACCGACCCCAGCCAGGATGTCCTTGACCTGCTGCAGATAGTGGACCCCTGCCAGCTCAATATCCGCCTGGAGCAAGCCACGATTCGGGATGGCGCCGACGCTTTCGGAGAATTCCAGCGTTTCTTCGGTCAGGTTCAATTCCAGGAAGCGGTCAGACGTGCCGTGGAACGGTCGCCAGATTTGATTGAAGCCCTTGCCGACCCATTTTCCGGGCAGGTCGGCTAGCGGGCCCAACGGATTGGCGGGCGCGAGAGCCGGCTGAAATCCAGGCCTCATGAGCGGGTCGACCGGCGCAATTTTGTCCAAGAGTTCGAATGCCATTTTAGTATCTCCATCGATTGTAAATCAGCAGCGAAATCGACAAGCGCAGCGAAATTGAAAATCAATCTGTAGTTGAGATTGCTTTAGGTGAAAAACGCAGGGTCAATTTACGACCGAGACCAGAACGGGGCTGTGAACGAGTTCACACGCGCGCCTGGAATGTCGCCTCCCTCCAAACATCCTGTGTGCGACGGCGAGGATTGCTCGCGCGCATCATATCGCCTGAAAAGTTGCGTTTTTGTGCCAGGCCAAACTGCGAGAGATCGGCGCCCTACTTTTTTACCCCATCCCTCGATGGGCTGTGCCAAGGATCATCTAAGCGTCGACTCATGAACGCGCTGCACGAAAGGCTCGACTTACGTAAAATTGGATTGCCGCTGGGATGTTGCGTTATTGCGGCGGCCTCATCACCTGGCCGGCAACGTGGTTTTCCGGAGCAGCCGGATCTCCGCCGCATCATCCGTGCGACGCGAACCTCCGACCGGCACGGCGATCCTGATCTGGATCGCCAGCATGCTGACCTTGATCGTGCTGCGGCTCACCGCGTACGTCGCGCACGCGCGCGACTTCGGCATTCAGCGGCGTGGCATGCGCTCGCCGGTGGCGGCATCGATTTCGACCACTTCGATCTTGTCGCCGGGCGACAGGTAGGGCAGTGACGATACCAGCGAAAGAGTGGCGGGCTGGATGTCGTCGCGCTGGTGCACGACGCGACAATCCAGCTCGCCGAAGATATTCACAAGTGCAACTTTATAGGATGCCATGACGAACAACACGCAAAATGGAGGTGTTGTTCCAAGGTGCGTCACATTCACTTGCGCTTCGCCTTGAGGGTAAATTCTTGCCCCCATGTGCCACCAATGGGGCGCAGCCGGATGGGACCGCAGGAGGCGATTTATTCAGGGGAGGGTCCCGCTTGGGTTCTGATTCACACCAGCCGGTGGCGAACCCGAGCGGGCCATTCAGCCCTCCCCGAACAATGCGAGAAAGTTCGGCTGGCCGTTGGACGCGGCCAGGCCGCCGTCAACCGGGAGGATCAGGTGGCGTGACCCGCGCTCGTGAACTTCGCGGCCAGGGCCTACAAGTGTGCGAGGTCAAGTTCGTAGTCGGTATCGGCGAAGAAGCAGGCGCCCGGTTGTTGCCGCGTTGAATGATGTGGACCGGGACCTCGGCGACGGTGACCGGGGACGACGGGGCATGGGCGCCTCCAGCGGCGGCGATGGCGGGGTGCGCAACCTGGCCCAATAAACGTGGTCTTTCCCCGTTTTCTTTAGTTCGCTGCAAGCCGCCGCATGGGAGTGACGGTGACGCTGATCTTGGTCATCAAGCCACGGCTTTCTTCTTCGGCTTGGCTCGGGCCGGTTCCGCTACAAGCCGGATTCCCATGGCCCCGATGATCCGCAGGACGGTCGCGAACTCCGGGTTGCCATTCTCGCCGAGAGTCTTGTAAAGCCCCTCTCTGGTCACGCCAGCGGCCTTGGCGACCTCGCTCATACCCTGCGCTCGGGCGATGAGATTGAGGGCGTCACGGACTTCGGCGGGATCACCATCGGCAAGAACGATGTTCAAATACTCCGCGCGTGCCCCCGGTGTGCGAAGGTGCTCGGCGGCGTCGAACTTCTTTAGTTTGCTGACTTTCATCCTTAGTCCTCCAACGTCTCTGCGATTTCCTTGGCCTTCCGAATGTCCTTACTCTGGGTCCGCTCGTCGCCGCCGCAGAGTAGGATGACGACGGCCTTGCCGCGCCGGGTGTAGTAAACCCGGTATCCCGGCCCGTGGTCGATGCGAAGCTCGCTGACTGCGCCACCGACCGACTTGGTATCGCCGAAGTTTCCAGCGGCAACCCGGCTGATCCGGCGAACGATCTGCAAGCGGGCGCGCTGATCGCTCAGGGCGGCGAGCCAGTTGGTGAAATCAGGTGTTTCCCGAACATCGATCACGCTTATCTGTAATCTATGGATTACATGTAGGCAAGCGGAAATGTAATCTATGGATTACAAATTGGCACGGGGCGCGAACATCTATGGCTGCGGAGCGCTAGCTCGGGTTTAGGAGGCATCCGATGCCTTCCTTAGACCGGCCTCATATTCGGCTGTCATATCGACCGCCGGATGTTGCGCATTGGTCGCCGCGCGGATGGAACGACGGGGCATGGGCGCCTCCAGCGGCGGCGATGGCGGGGAGCGCAACCTGGCCCAATACACGTAGTCCCCGTTTTCTTGCTATGTCCGGCGTTGGTGGTTTTCGGTCAGACGGCCACCGTCTCGGCAGACGTATTGATTGCCATCAGATCGCCCATTCGACTTTTCAAGCTTTTCTGAAATTGCCCCGGCCGAATGCCGATACTCCTTTTAAAGGCTGCGCTAAAGGCGCTCTCGGATTCGTATCCTACGCTGTTGGAAACCTCCGCGATCCCCAAATCGCCCTGTCGAAGCAAATCGCAGGCAATCTGCATCCGCCAGTTGTTGACATACTCGATCGGCGTAATGCCCATGAATTCCCTGAATTTAGCTGCGAAGCTGGCTCTGGACATTCCTGCTACCGCCGCCAGCCCGTGAAGCGTCCAATGCTTCCCATGTTCGCCGTGAATTACTTCGATCGCTTTGGACAATTTCGGGTGCGACAAGGCCGCAAGCCAGCTTCGCTCGCCGGTCGTAGAGCCGAGATGGATGCGCAGCGTCTGTAACAGGATGATCGGAGCCAAATATCCCATCATCAGGGCGCGCCCCGCTTTTGCCCCGTTATGCTCGGCGGCAAAACGATCGAGGCTCCAACGCAGGATTGCCGCCTGATCGAGATGGGCTGGAATGAGGATGACTGGAGGGATCGAATCCAGGACCACGTTCGCGAAATGCCCGTGAAAACGGAACACGGCTCCGACCGAAACCGTATCTCCCCCACCCCCATGGACGATGACGCGGTCGTCACGTCTAGTGGTGGCCAGTTCCTCCGCGCGTTCCTTCTTGGAGAAAGCTTGCTCTTTGGAGAGGATGAAGCTGCGGCCCGGGGATACAAGGAAGCAATCTCCAGCGCCGAGCCTGTGAAGTCGCCCCTCATCCCCCTCAACCGTCAGCCAGCACTCCCCGCGTGTGATGAATTTGAAGCGTAGCGCGTCGGCGCTTGGAAATTCGACGGTCCATGCGCCGCCAAGATCGAACGCACAGGTTATGAACGACTCCAGCCGCGCGCGCGACAGGACAAGCGACAGAACGTCACTCAAGGATTCGGTCTCAGTCCACACGGTTTAGACGATCCAGCATTGGTTTCGGACAGGGTCGCATATCAACGCCGGCTCTGATCGCATAATCAGACTGCCATTGGCAAATGCGTAGCCGCCGTGGGAGGTTTTGATGAAGGCCGCTGTCTATGATCGAGCCGGGCCGCCTGATGTGCTGCGCTTCGCGACCGTGGACGACCCTGTCTGTCGGGCCGACGACGTTCTGATACGGGTCGAAGCGGTTGCCGTAGAAGGTGGCGACATATTCGCGCGGAGCAGCATCGAGCCGCCAGCCCCTGACCATATCGGCGGATATGCCGCGGCTGGAACGGTTATTCGGGTCGGATCGGATGATCTTGAGTTCGCCATTGGCGACCGCGTGGCGACGATGGCTGTCGGCGGGTCGCATGCGGAGCTTCGCGCGGTCAATGTCCAAGGTTGCTTTCGCATCCCCGACGGGCTCGACATGGCAAAGGCGGCAGCGGTTCCCGTCCCGTTTCTCACCGCACACCACGCGCTTTTCGACGTAGCGCAGATCCAGGCGGACGATACGATCCTGATACAAGGTGCTGCGGGCAGCGTTGGGCTGGCGGCGGTTCAGCTTGCCGCCCGCCACGGCGCGAGGGTGCTGGCAGTGCAGGCAGGGACCGAGCGAGCGCCGCGACTCCGCGTGCTTGGCGCGAGCATCGTCATCGACCGCAAGAACGAGAGCGTCGTCGAGGTGGTGCGGGAAGCGACTGAGGGACGTATGGCGTCCGTCGTGCTCGACACGGTTGGCGGTGCCTCGCTCGATACGTCGATCCTGTCGACATGCCCCTTCGGTCGCGTGCTGATGATCGGCAATGCCAGCCAGGTACCGATGCGACCGGACCTTTGGCCAGCGATGACAAATAATATAACGCTGTCTGGTGTGAGCGTGAGGCCGATGTTTGGCAGCCCAGCCAGCAAGTCGGTGATCGAGGACATCATGAAACAGGCTCGAGACGGTCATCTCGACGTCATAATCGACAAGTCGTTCCAATTGAGTGAGGCGGCGCGCGCTCACCGGTATGTCGAAGAAAGCTCCCCCCTCGGCCGTGTTGTTCTCACCCCTTCGCTCACCGCCGCTCAATGATATCTGGCCGTTCCGTTCAACTGATCGCGTGAGCGTCGCGACGGCTTCGATAGCGCTGATCTTCTAACTCGAAGCATCTCGGTCGGGCCTCTGGATGGCCGCTTCCGGGAATGCGAGAACAGTCCTGAACGGCGGCGGAGGGGGAGAACAGGGGACAGACCACTATTTAGACCACCATTTCGCGACTTTTCGCCCTGGCGATAAACGGGCCTCAGTTTTCTTCCATTGGGCCTACAAAGGCTATCCGGCTACACCGGTCGTGCCCGGGGGCACTGGAGTGCGGCTTCGCGACAAGAATGACCGGGTCGAAATCGGAGTCTCACGCCCCACCGCTCAAGGCCGATGCCATATGGCCGACTCGTCGGCTTGGCCTGCAGATCGGTAGTACTACGGCCGCAGAAAATTAATGCGTTCGTTAGCTGGTCGCCGCCAGAGTACTTTCATCGGCAACAGGGCCATGAAGATGAAGCACGATAGGGCGCCGCTACCGTCCCCTCAACAATCTGGACCCTCGGACATTGTCGTCTTTAGGTGGCTCGCTGCAGTCGCAACAATCGTGACACCTGTCTCGGCGGGATATATCGCCCACTATGAGTTTGGCTTGTCCCGGCAGGAGATTCGCACCCCGGCCGTAATTGGCGCTGCGATCATCGGGCTGCTATTGGCGACAGAACATTTCGGCCAGAAACTTCGGAAGCCAAAATCGAACAAGGGCTCCGATCGGAGCCCGGTCGAATAGCCCCTCCAAGACCCCAGGAAACCCGCCTCGGCGTGGCCGGATTCGCCACTGTCTCGGGTCGGGCCCGAAACAAACGGTCCAACGATGTTGGCCCGCATTGGCATCATGGAAGGTGAGAATAGGGGACCACTATTTCGCAACTTTTCACCCCGTCTGCCGGGTGTGAACAACGCCTCGACGGCGTCAGCGGCTTTTGCGTCGATGGCTGCCATCGCGCCTGGGCCGTGCTTGCAGACGGTTTGGCCCAGCGCTGGCCGTGTCTTGGCGCGGCGGCCGTCCGGCCCCCTGGCCCGTGGTCACGCGGCGGCCGAGCATGGCAGCGATCTGCTGCTGGAAGCGCGCCGCGCGGAGCATGAATCCGCCATTGGTCGCTGCGCGGATCTGGTTGACGTCCAACGCCTCGCGGAAAAGGGCCCGATAGGCTCGTGAAACCGGAATGGTCACCTTCTTGACGGTTGTCGCCAATCGATATGATTCGAACTTCAAAATCGCTGACCAAGCGCAGCGTGCCCACCGTCCGGCTTTCGGAGGGCGCTATCTCCTCGTCGCCCCAGCGGACTCGATACGCAGTCTGAGGGGTCTTCAACTGTGTCAGTTGACCGGGGTCAATCAGAAGTAAGCGGCCCGCGACGGGAACGGCGGGAAACAGCCAAAAGCGGACCTTCGGTGGGGATCTAATGAAATGTGATTTAGGGCCTGTCTTCAGTTGAGCAAGATCATAGCAGAAGCGAGCTGGACGCCGGCCAGGAATATTTTGGCGAGCTTGTCGTAGCGGGTCGCGATGGCTCGAAAATG
>NZ_JBAURI010000574.1:0-4303 GCF_049581145.1 Bradyrhizobium sp. | reverse complement strand
CTCTTGAGCCGGGCCGACGCCCCCGCCAGCCCTGCGCCAAACCGCCCGGCACAGTCCCGCCCGGCGCCGCAGCCCGCGAGCAGCGGCAATCCGCTGGAGTCGCTGTCGCTCGACATTGCCCGCCTGATGGATCGCAATCTCGCCGGCGAAATGTGGGATCGCTATCAGCGCGGCGAGGGCAAGGCCTTCAGCAAGCGGCTCTACACCCCGGCCGGCCAGAAAGCCTTCGACGAGGTCGCCCGCAAATATCGTTCGGACCGCAACTTCAAGCAGACCGTCGATCGCTACATCACCGAGTTCGAGCGGCTGCTCGACGAGGTCGCGCGCGACGATCGCGGACCGCAGGCCCTGCGCGGTCACCTCACCTCGGAGACCGGCCTCGTCTATACCCTGCTCGCCCATGCCTCGGGACGGCTTGGGTAGGGCGCAGCCGAAGACCTCTCGATCAAATTGGAAACGGAGGCAGCGATGCCTCCGTTTTTGTCATGCGGCGGAGCATGACGTCGATCTTTTCATCTCCGTGCTGACCATTGCTGAAATCCGGCGCGGGCTGCTAGAAAAACCCAGAGGAAAAAAGCGCGCCCTGGAAGCCTGGTCTTCTGGTCCGGAAGGACCGCAAGCGCTTTTCGCGGGTCGCGTGCTGCCTTTCGAGGAATGGGCAGCCCCTCATCCGGGCGCGGCTGATGGCTGATGGAACGGCCAATGGCCGGCCGTGGAACGGGCTCGGCATGATCATCGCTGCGATAGCTGAGGCCAACGGCTGCACCGTCGCGACCGACAACGAAAAGGATTTTTCCGAACTGAAATTCGCCAATCCGCTTCGAGCCGACGATCGGAAAGATGAGCGAGAGGCAAGCCAGAGCAGCGAACCGCAGGCAGGATCTGGCGCCTTGCTACGGCCGTCTCCTCTCGGTCGCTGCCGGAGCGACCGCAGGGGCCGGCGCCTGGGCCTGGCTGCTGCTGGCGCTGCTGGCGCCGAAGATCAGCCGGGTCGGGTTGCGGTCGAGATTGTTCACGGCGCGGCTGATGTCGGCGAGCGTCTTGCGGCCGTCGGTCATCAGCGCGCCCGAACGCTTGTCGAGATCTTCCGCCAGTTCGCGGATCGATTTCACGGTGAGGAACAGTTCGCCGCCGTCCTTGCCGCCGGCCAGCGCATTGAGGCCAAGCATCAGATTGTCGGCCTTCCCCATCACCCCGTCGACCCGGGCCATCACGTCGTCGATACGCTCGGAGTTGCGCGCCAGCGACTGGGTGAAGACCTCGAGATTATGCAGCGAATTCCTGACCGCCTCCTGGTTGTCGGCGACCACCTTGTTGATGTTCTGCAGCGTGCCGCGGATCGCTTCCGTCACATCCTGCAACCGGTTGGGATCGGCGGTCAGCACCGGGATGCCGTCCTCGTCCAGCGGCACCGGAGGCGCCGCCTCATCGCCGCCCTTCAGTGAAATCGCGGCTACTCCGGTCAGGCCCTGAAACTCCAGACCCACCCGGGTGTCCTTGCGGATCGGGGCGTTGTTCTCGACCATCGCGAGCGCAACGACGCGGCGCGGGTTGTCGAGCTTCACCGAAACCACCTCGCCTACCCTGATACCATTAAAATTGACGTTGCCGCCATTGCGCAGGCCCGCGGCCGGCCCTTCGAAGATGATCCGCAGCGGGCTGCGCAGTTTCGTGGTATGGAGGCTCTGGAACCAGAGCACGAAGCCGAACGCGGCGGCGATCACGGCCAGCGTGAAAGACCCGATCAGGACGTAATTCGCCCGCGTTTCCATTCGAAACTCCGCCTACTATCCCATCACAGCGCGGGCGCGTTTGCCGTGAAAATATTGCCGCAGCCAGGGATGCTGCGAGGCCTGCATGTCGGCCATCGATCCTGCGGCAATGATCTTACCGTTCCCTAAAACGGCGATCCGGTCGCAAGCTGTATAAAGGCTGTCCAGATCGTGGGTTACCATGAAAACGGTCAGGCCCAAAGTGCGCTGCAGGGTCCGCACCAGTTCGTCGAAATCGCCGGCGCCAATCGGATCGAGCCCGGAGGTCGGCTCGTCCAGGAAAACCAGTTCCGGATCGAGCGCCAGCGCGCGCGCAAGCGCCACGCGCTTGATCATGCCGCCGGACAGTTCGGCGGGAAAGCGGTCGGCGACCTCAGGCCGCAGGCCGACCATCCCGAGTTTGGCGACCACGATCTCGTCCAACAGCCGCTGCGAGACCTTGAGATATTCGCGCACCGGGAACTGGATGTTCTGGCGCACCGTCAACGAGGAAAACAGCGCGCCCTGCTGGAACAGGATGCCCCAGCGGCGCTCGACGCCGCGCCGCGCCGCGGTACCGGCCGCATCCAGATCGACGCCGAACACCTCGATGCGGCCACTGATCTTGGGCACCAATCCGATGATGGTGCGCGTCAGCACCGATTTGCCGGCCCCGGAGGGCCCCACAAAGCCCAGAATCTCGCCGCGCCTGACGTCGAGGTCAAGACCGTCGAGCACGCGAGTGGCCCCGAATTGCACGGTGATATCGCGGACGCGGATGATGGAGTCGGTGACCTCCTGCGCCATCATCACATTCCGATCGAGGCGAAGAAGATCGCGAACACGCCGTCCATCACGATCACGAAGAAGATGCCCTTCACCACCGAGGCGGTGGTGTGCTGACCAAGCGATTCGGCCGAGCCCTGCACCGCGAGGCCCTCGACGCAGGCGACGATGCCAATCACCGCCGCCATGACCGGCGCCTTGATGATGCCGACCGTGAAGTGATCGATCGAGATGGCGTCGCGCAGGCGGAGCAGAAAGGCTTCCGGCTCGACGCCGCCATAAAGCCAGGCCACCAGCCCGCCGCCATAGAGCGCTGCCATGGCTCCCAGGAAGGCCAGGATCGGCAGCGCGATGATCAGCGCCAGCATCCGCGGCAGAATCAGCACCTCGATCGGATCGAAACCCATGGTGCGCAGCGCATCGATCTCCTCGCGCATCTTCATGGAGCCGAGTTCGGCGGTGTAGGCGCTCCCTGAGCGGCCGGCGACCATGATCGCCACCAGGAGCACGCCGATCTCGCGCAGCACCAGCACGCCGAGCATGTCGACGACGAAGATATCGGCGCCGAACCTCCGGAAGTGGAAGATGCCCTGCTGAGAAATGATGCAGCCGATCAGGAAGGTGATGAGCACGACGATCGGCACCGCGCGCCAGCACACCTGTTCGAGATGATGCACGGTCGAGGCCAGGCGGAAGCCTCGCGGATGGATCAGGACCCGCCCGCTCGCCACCAACACCGCACCAAGCATGCCGATCAGGGCAAGGATGGTATCGCTGATGCCGGCCACGCTGCGGCCGACCTGCGCCAGCATGCCCGTGATCGTCACCTGAGGCCGCCCGATGGCGGGCACAGCCTTCACGCGGCGCACCTCGTCGACCAGGCTGGCATAATTGACCGAAAGCCCGGCGATATCGGCCTCGATCCCGCCTTGCGTCAGGCTGCGGCGCAATCGCTCGATCAGCCAGGCCCCGAACGTGTCGAGCTTGGAAACCTGCGAAACGTCGATCGAGATGTCGGGCCGGCTTCCGGCGAGCTTTTCGGCCTCGGCAACGATGCCTTCGAGCCGCGCGGCAAAAGGCGCGGTCCAGGACCCAGCCGCCCGCAGCGCCAACGCGCTGCCTTGTGCAATCCGCTCCAGTGTCGGGTCGCTGTTCACGTTCAAGCGCTCCTCGGACTGATCTCAGTTGGCGGCGAAAAGGAACGCCCCAACACGCCGCCGCAGCCTTGCGGAAGGTGCCCCTAACCAGCCATAATTGATTGCACCGGGCAAGCCGGAGCTTCGGGAAATCGCCAGATTTTAAAATGACTTCCGTGGATTCTCCAATCCTTGCCGTGGGCATCGAGCGCTGGCCGATCCAGGGTTCCTTCACGATCAGCCGCGGCGCCAAGACAGAAGCCGTGACGGTCGTGGCGGAAATAGGTCATGGTGGCCATACCGGGCGCGGCGAATGCGTCCCCTATCCACGCTATGGCGAAACGCCCGAAGCCACGCTGGACGCCCTGCGGGCGATGCGGCAGCGCGTCGCGCTGGGACTCGACACGCGAGCCCTGCAGGCCGCGATGCCGCCGGGCGCCGCTCGCAACGCGCTGGATTGTGCCTTGATCGACCTCGATGCCAAAAGTCGCGGCCAACGGGTCTGGGACCTGCTCGGGCGCGTTCGACCGGCCGCCTGTGTCACCGCCTATACGATCTCGCTGGCATCGGCCGAGGCGATGGAAGCGGCCACCGCCAAGGCCGCCCACCGTCGGCTGCTCAAGATCAAGC
>NZ_JBAURI010000573.1:0-1530 GCF_049581145.1 Bradyrhizobium sp. | reverse complement strand
CCCCACGCCGGACGTCGCCCCACCCACCGCGAAGTCGTACAACGGCGCACCCAAATTCGTAGCCAACTGCTCCGCGGCCACCGGCCCATTCGAGAAGCGGCCGTCATAGTAAGGAGGAGGCGGATATCCAATCAACGAATAAAGATTCCCGTTATCCGAAAGGCTGTCCCCGTAAACGATCACGGAAGAAAACGAACTGGCGAAAGCGCTTGACGTCATCGCCATCAGCACAATCACCATCGCTGCGGCGAACAGTACAAACTTGCGTAGTTGCATAATCCCTCCAATTCCGATGACGAGCCGGCGGCCACGAAATCGTACCCGCGCAGGCTACATCTCCGCTAACGGTCGAGGCAAACTTCAGCAAAGGGGTTTGGATGCGGGATGAGAATCATCGCGATGTCTCCCCCCGCGAAGAATCGTTCCGGTCGGGACGAGCCGCCAGGTCGTCGACGTCGTCTCTCCCCGGGTGTCCTACCCAAACGCGCGTCCCGAAACCAGGCTAAAGCAGTCGATTTGCAACCCGAAACCCACCTAAGTCGCACAACGTTTCACCACCTCCCCCGCCACCGTTGCCTCGCAACTGCCCGCGAACACAGACCGTTACATGAGCACTGTTGATTTCGGCAACGCGAAACACGTATGTTGGTCAAGCACCTTCCGCCCCCACCCAATCTGCAGTTAACTCCAAGAAACAAAGACAATAGCCGAGGCCCATCCATGCGCGTCCAGTCAATTTCTCAAAAGCTCCTCCCCCTCCTAGCGCTCCCTTTATTGACTGCCGCCACCGCCCAGCAACCCCTCAACACGCTCCTCGTCGACGTAGACCACCGCCCCGCCATCACCCTCGACGGCCCCTGGCACTACCTCGTCGACATGACCGGCGGCAACCTCTACACCGCCCAGGGCAAGATCAAAGACAACACCTACGCCCTCAATCAGCACCTCGACGTCTCCGGTCCCACCAAGCCCGCCGAGTACAACTTCGCCACCGCCCCCATCCTCAACGTCCCCGGCGACTGGAACACCCAGGAACCCACCCTCTTCCGCTACGAAGGCGTCATCTGGTACGAGCGCGACTTCGACTTCCACCCCAATCCCGGCGTCCGCACCTTCCTCCACATCGGAGCCGCCAACTACCGCTCTCACGTCTGGATCAACGGCAAGCGCGTCTGCGACCACGAGGGAGGCTTTACCCCCTTCGATTGCGAAGCCACCCAGGTCCTCCACGCCGGCACCAACTTCGTCGTCATCGCCGTCGACTCCACCCGCCTCGTCGACGCCATTCCCGCCCTCGACTACGACTGGTACAACTACGGCGGCCTCACCCGCGACGTCTCCCTCGTTTCAGTCCCCGCGCACTTCATCGACGACTATGACGCCCACCTCGTCCCCGGCACCACCAACAAAATCTCCGGCTACGTCCACGTCGAAGGCGCATCTGCGGGCCTTTCCGTCACCATCAAAATCCCCGAAGCGCATCTCTCCACCACCGTCACCACCGACGCCGATGGTCGCGCCACCTTCGAT
>NZ_JBAURI010000572.1:0-15658 GCF_049581145.1 Bradyrhizobium sp. | reverse complement strand
TCGTTGCGCTGCCGACCTTCGTGATGCCGCGCGCGGCGTTGCTGCGGGTCGCCGACTGGTGGGCGCGAAGCAACATTGGGCTGATGCGCCTGATCTGCAACATCAAGGTGGAGTTTCGCGGCGTCGAAAAGATACCGAAAGGGCCGTTGATCGTCGCTGCAAAACATCAGTCGATGTGGGAGACGATCTCGCTGCTGCGGTTCTTTGAGGCGCCGTTCTTCGTTCTCAAGCGCGAGCTGAAGTTCATCCCGATCTTCGGCCTGTTCCTGATCAAGGCGAACATGATCGCAATCGATCGGAGCGCCGGCGGCCGGGCGCTGCTCGCCATGGTGCGGCGCGCGGCGCGGGAAGTTCGCGATGGCCGGCAGTTCGTGATCTTTCCGGAAGGGACACGAAGGCCTGTCGGCGCGCCGCCGCAATACAAGGCCGGCGTCGGTCAGATCTATGTCGCCTGCGGCGTGAGCTGCCTGCCGGTAGCGCTCAATTCCGGCCTGTTCTGGCCGCGCCGGAGCTTCATGCGCTATCCCGGCACGCTGGTCGTGGAATTTCTCGATCCGCTGCCGCCGGGATTGTCGCGCGACGAGTTTCTAAAGCGTATTCGTACCGCGATCGAGGAAGCCACCGACCGGCTTGTGGCAGCCGGGCAAGCCGAGCAGGCAAAACTGTTCGGCGGGGTGCCGAGTTCAGTGCAGACGTAGCCGCGGACAGCCGTGATGGCATCGTTCCCGGCTGTTTTGCTCACCCGCCAGGCGGAGGATGAAGCGAATGAACGTCGTGCAGCATGAGCGCAAGCCGATGCAACTGAGTGTCGCGAAAGCCTTCGGCTTCGATCGCCTTTACGGTGGACAGCACGTAGTCGCGGTTCGGGCCGGACTGGCCGTGTCCCTGCAGCACGTGGCGCGTCTGGTCGGCAAGCGATAGCCGCCCCGCATACTGGACGTGACCGCGATCGACCACGTAGGCCAGCGCACTGACCCGTTGCCGGGCATCATTCTCGAGCCACACAGAGCGCATCACCTCGCGATAGACAGAGGTGACCTGCTCGCGCGCCCGCAGGTAGGCGACGGTGGTCTCGCGGTTCGTCTCCGCGACGCGAAATGCGATGCCGCGGCAGGCGCCGCCGCGATCGAGTCCGAGCACCAGCCCGGGCTTTTCCGGCGTACCGCGATGCACGAAGGAATAGACGCAGAGCGCGCGGTGTTCGCCGATCAGCCGCGCCGGGACGCGCTCGATGAACTCGAACCCCGGCCGCCACATCAGCGAGCCATAGCCGAACACCCAGAGGTCGCCTTTGGGGAAGGCTGCTTCAGACAGGACGATTGCCGACATCTCGTCCGGGCCGGTATTTCCTCGAGGCGACTTGCCTCCCATCCAAATTTGGCCTCATCGGCATAACTCTGATATGTGCGCCAGCAATCCCGGATTGTGCGACTGGCTTGCGACGTCAGGGGAATCGCGGCGAAGATGAACTCAAGTTTCTGAACCATGTGTTGGTTAGCAGGATTCGGCGCCGGATGAAAATGCGGTAACTTGATTGCGGCCACTGCGACCGCTTAATTGACAAAATTGCAGCTCAGGGGTCGTTGATGTCCAATATTGCTTTTGCCCGGCGCCGGCGTCCGCTTTGGCGCCTTTTCATCGCCCCCGTCCTGCTGCTGATTGCTGCCATCGGATGGAGCGTGTTCTGGTTCTTCGCCGCATCCGAGATCGGTGTCCAGGCCGATGCCTGGCGCGCAAGGGAGGCGAAGTCCGGCCGCGTCTACGACTGCGCCAACCGTTCGGTGGGAGGCTTCCCGTTCCGCCTCGAAGTTCGCTGCGAGGGCGCAAGCGTCACGTTGGTCTCGCAGACCGCGGGGCGGACACCGCTCACCGCAAAGCTCGGCAAAATCCTGATCGTGGCGCAGATCTACGATCCGAAACACGTGATCGCGCTGTTTTCCGCGCCGGCGACGATTTCGGAGTCCGGCGCGCAGCCTACATTGGCCGTAAACTGGAGCCTGGGCCGCAGCAGCGTCATCGGGTTGCCGGGCGTGCCGCAGCGCGTCTCCATCGAGTTCAACGATCCGGCGATCGATCGCCTCGTTGGATCGACCCAGGGATCGACCCAGGGATCGACCCAGGGATCGACGCAGGGATCGACCCAGGTGCCGCTGGCGCGAGCCAAGCATGTCGAGCTGCACGGCCGCCTGGCGGAGGGATCGCCTGCCGATCATCCCGTGATCGAAAGTGTCCTGCAGATCAATCAGGGCAGCATCCTGGGGGTGCATCCGCTGCTCGCCGAGCCGTTCGATGCCGATGTGCGGACCCTGCTCAGCGGGCTGAAGGACTTTTCGCCAAAGCCCTGGCCGGAGCGGTTTCGTGAACTGCAGGCCGCCGGCGGCCATGTCGAGATCGTGCAGTCGCGGATCCAGCAGGGCGACTTGGTCGCGGTCGCCTCGGGGACGCTGGGCCTCTCTCCGGCCGGCCGGCTCGATGGCGAATTGCAGATGATCGTTACCGGCATCGAGAAGGTTGTTCCCGCACTCGGCATCGACAAGATGCTGGAGCAGGGCGTGCCGCAGGCGACGCTCGACCGTGTCGCGCCCGGTGTCAAAACCCAGGACATCAACAATCTGATGGGAGCGTTGGACCGGGCGATTCCCGGCCTCGGCAAGGTGGTCAAGCAGAACGCCAATGTCGGCGTGACGGTCGGGATCAACGCGCTCGGCAAGGATGCCACGCTGGAAGGCCGGAAGGCGCGGACCTTTCCGCTGCGCTTCGTCGACGGCACGGTGTTCTTGGGACCGCTGAAGGTCGGGCAGATCCCGCCGCTGTTCTAGCTCTCGACGACTTTCTTCGGCACGTCCTCTTCATCCGAACAGGGATGTGCCCGGTCGAGCGCTTGTTGTTAGGCGCGGGCGCCGGGAGCCATAACCATCGATTTCGCCGTTGCACACGTGGAGAGAGACACTTGCGCGACAGCAGCCATCGATGGTTATGGGTCCCCACATTCGCGGGGACGACGCCGTGCCACGATACGCACCTGGTAAAGCCATGATCGCCGAAGCGTGATCGATATTCCCTTGCTGATCGGGAATGCCGCAACTTCATCGCTACTCTTGTTTGCAGACGGCGCGCATATGGTGCGGGCCGATACAAGGGAGAAGACGATGTTGAAGTTGAAATTGCTCGGCGCCGCTCTGATCGTTTCCGCCGCCATTGCCACGCCCGCGCTTGCCGCGGTGATCGATGAGCCCGGCGCCTACGCCTTCTATCATCCGAACGCCGACCTGGGACTTGGATCGGCGAGGCCCGACGCGGTGGCTTCTCAGCTGCGTGACAGCAACGCAAGGGCGCTGCGGATGTCGGTGAAGACGCATCACCGCGCGTCCCCGGTCAAGTCCTACTGAGAGCCGTTCAGGCCTGCGCGAATAACCCGCGTCTCAAGCATGTTGCCTTCAACCACTGGGTTCAGTCATGCCGCGGCTGGACCCAGTTTCTTTGTCGAAGGTTGTTTGTTGGGCGGCGCGCGTTGACGCGAAATGCTGCGTTCCGTCCGCGCGCGGATCGTCGACGCTACAGAAAAATTCCTGCCAGTCGGCGCAGAATAACTTGATGCGAAAATAGTTCCTGGTCCGCGAATATAAGGGCCCCGATTCAAATCTCTCCGACCAGGGAAGCAAGCACACATCCGAGGAGGGTGCGATGTGCAGGGGAATGCTTCTCCTTCCTGGTGGGAGGTTCAATTGAAGTTACTGAAATGCGTTCTTGTCGGGGGCATGCTTGTTTCGGCCGGCCACGCCTTTGCGGACGACGATCCGGCGACGGAAATTCGCGAGCTGAAGGCCAAGCTGAAGCAGCTTGAGCGGCGTGTCGACGATCAGGGGCGAACGGAAAAGCGGATCGGGGCGAACGCCCTGGCGACGCCGCCAACCGCCTACAAGGCCGCGCCATACGACCCATGCCCGCCCGGAAAGGTCTGCTACAGCGGCATCACGCTGACATTCGGCGGTTGGGTCGATCTCACCGGCATCTACCGCACCCGCAACCTCGCATCCGATACCGGATCGATCTACAATTTCATTCCCTTCGCGCAGAGCAGGAACTTCTACACGCCGGAATCACGCTTCTCGGCGCGGCAAACGCGCTTCTCGGTTCTTGCCGAGGGCAACATCAATCCGCAAACCAAGGTTCAAGGCTACGGCGAAATCGATTTCGAAGGCGCGGCGCAGACCGCCAATTCGGTTGCCACCAACTCCTATAATCCGCGTATGCGACAGCTTAGTCTCGAGCTCGATCGCACCGATGTCGGCTTTCACGTCCTGGCCGGACAATCCTGGTCGCTCAGCGCGCCGAGCAAGTCCGGCATCGATCCGCACGGCGTCGACGCACCCGGCGTGATCGATTTCGAGGAAGTCCCCGGCTTCCTCGCGGCGCGGCAGCCGGGCCTCCGTGTCTGGCAGGAAATCGGACCGGAGTTCCAGATCGCGGCCTCCGCGGAAAACCCGCAGACCTCCTTCTTTGGCGGCAACACGCCGGCCGTCGGCACGCCGGCTGCCGGCCCGCAGGGCGTGCTCAACCCGGACCTGCTGGTCAATCTGACCGGTCCGGGCGGAAGCTTCTTCAACAACGCCAATAATCTCAGCCTGAACCAGGTGCCCGACATCACCGTCAAGGGCTCGTGGGATCCGCGGCTGGGGCCTTATCATCTCCACATCGAGGCCTGGGGCCTCTATCGTCAGATGTTCGATCGCTTCAACTTCGCCAACCATACCTACGACACCGGCAGTTTCGGCGGTCACATCAATGCCGAGCTCATTCCAAAGACGCTGGAGCTGCAGGCCTATGGCGCCCATGGCGCGCTTGGCCGCTTTACGGCCACGCCATTCCCGGATGCGACGCTGGCGCAGGATGGCACCATCCTGCCGTTGACGATCACGTCCGCGGCGGTCGGATTGATCTGGCACACGACGCCGACGCTCGATCTCTACAGCTACGCCGGCCTCGAAAGCACCAAGGCGGCTTTCGCGGATGTCGGGACGGTGCCGTTCGGGTACGGCAACCCGCTCTACAACAACACCGGCTGCAACGTCGAGAACTCGCCGGCTGCGACCTGCAACGGCGACACCCGCGAGGTCCGGCAATATACAGTCGGCTTCTACGATACGCTGTTCCAGGGCCGTTACGGCACGGTCAAGGCCGGGGTGCAGTATTCCTACAACCAGCGCTTCGCCTTCGAGGGTGTCGGCGGCGCGCCCAAGACCGACGACAACATCGTGATGACCCAGCTGCGTTACTACCCGTTCAACTGACGGGCCTGGTCGATCCTCAGTCCGGCCGCTGCGCCAGTTGCGCATGCGGGCGGCCGAAGTCGGGCGCGGCCGAATCCTGGCCGATATCGACGATGCCGCGGCGGATGGCGCGGGTGCGGGTGAAATGCTCGAACAGCGCCTCGCCGTCGCCGCGGCGGATCGCCCGGGTCAATTTGGAGAGATCCTCGTTGAATGTGCCGAGCATCTCCAGCACCGCCTCCTTGTTGGCGAGAAAGACGTCGCGCCACATCGTCGGGTCGGAGGCCGCGATCCGGGTAAAGTCGCGAAATCCGCCGGCCGAGAAATTGATCACTTCGGACGAGGTGACCTGCGCCAGTTCGTCGGCGGTGCCGACAATGGTGTAGGCGATCAGGTGCGGCAGATGGCTGGTGATCGCCAGCACGCGATCATGATGATCCGCCGTCATGAGCTCGACCTTGGCGCCGAGCGCGGCCCAGAACGCGCGCAGCCGTTCCACCGCGTCCGGGTCGGTGCCCTCGGGCGGCGTCAGAATGCACCAGCGATTGATGAACAATTCGGGAAAGCCGGAATCCGGGCCGGAATGTTCGGTGCCGGCGACCGGGTGCGCCGGCACGAAATGCACGTCCTTCGGCAGATGCGGCGCCATGTCGCGCACGATGGCGCCCTTGACCGACCCGACGTCGGAGACGATCACGCCCGGCTTGAGGTGCGGCGCGATCTCCTGCGCCACCGCGCCGCAGGCGCCGACGGGGATGCAGAGGATCACCAGGTCGGCATCCTGCACGGCTGCCGCGTTGGTTTCGACAACGCGATCGACGATGCCAAGCTCGGCGACGCGCGCCCGGGTCTGGGCCGAGCGGGCGGTGATGACGATATCGCCAGCCAGGCCTTGCGCGCGCGCGGCGCGCGCGATCGAGCCGCCGATCAGGCCAAAGCCGATCAGCGCAAGCCGCTTGAATGGCGGCGTAGCGTTCATTTGCGAGTTCATTTGGCCGCCACGAAATCGCGCAGGCCCTCGAGCACCAGCCGGTTGGCCTCCTCGGTGCCGATGGTCATCCGCAGGGCATGCGGCAGGCGATAATTGCCCAGCGCGCGCAGCACGAGCCCACGTCTGGTGAGGAAGGCGTCGGCTTCGCCCGACGACTTGCCTTTCTCGGCCGGAAAATGAATCAGCACGAAATTCGCCACGCTCGGCGTCACCTTGAGCCCGAGCTTCGCGATTTCCTCGGTCAGCCAGTTGCGCCACGTCTCGGTGTGGGTCTTCGACATCTCCTGATGCGCGGTATCTTCGATCGCCGCGACCGCGGCCAGCATCGCCGGCGTCGCGACGTTGAAAGGCCCGCGGATCCGGTTCACTGCATCCACGATATGAGCGGGACCGAACATCCAGCCGACGCGCAGCGCCGCGAGTCCATGGATCTTGGAGAAGGTGTGGGTCATCACGGTGTTGTCCGTGGTCGCCACCAGTTCGATGCCGATCTCATAGTCGTTGCGCGAGACGTAATCGGAATAGGCGGCATCGAGCACCAGCAGCACGTGCGGCGGCAAGCCGGCGCGCAGCCGCTTCACCTCGTCGAACGGCAGATACGTCCCGGTCGGATTGTTCGGGTTGGCGAGCCACACGATCTTGGTACGCGGCGTCACCGCCTTCAGGATAGCGTCGACGTCGGCGGTGAGATTGCTTTCGGGGGCGACCACGTTTCTGGCGCCGTTCGCCATGGTTGCGATCGGATAGACCAGAAAGCCGTGGGTGGTCGAGATCGCTTCGTCGCCCTGGCCGAGAAAGGTGTGGGCCAGCAGATTGAGGATCTCGTCGGAGCCGGCGCCGCAGATGATGCGGTCGGGGTCGAGCCCGAAGGCGCGGCCGATCGCTTCGCGCAGCACGCGCGAGGTGCCTTCCGGATAGTCCTCCAGATGCGCAGCCGCCGCCTTGTAGGCCGCGATCGCCTTCGGCGATGGCCCGAACGGCGTCTCGTTGGCCGATAGCTTGAAGACCTTGCGGCCCGGCTCCGGCACCGGGCTCTTGCCGGGCGTGTAGGGCGCAATATCGAGAATGCCGGGATTCGGCACGGGGCGGGGCATTGTTAACTCCGGATAAGCGGGGTGGCGGCTACGGCTCGCTGTGACGGCTTTAGCGTTCCGGCCTGGCCCCGTTCGGGACCGTATAGCGCGTTGCGTGGCTGCCGACGAGGGCCGATGAGCGCACCGAGGCGCCAGCCTCGATCAACGCCAGCTTGATCTGTTCCAGCCGGTTAGCCCCCGAGACCGAGACCAGGAGCGCCGCGCCGTCGAAGGCGGTATCCGGTACCGCAATGATCTCGGCCAAAGGCGACAGCGCCCGCGCGGTCTCGGCGTTCCATCCCGACACCCGTATGCTCCAGGTTTCGACCTCGGTCAACATGGCGCTGTCGGCCACCCGCGACACCACGAACACCGGCAGCGCCGCCGGATGGTCGGCGCGCTCCACGAACGGCAGCCGCGCGATGATCTTCGGCGACCCCTTGGCTTCCAGCATGATCCACCATGGCGTGCGGCCGGAGGTGGCCGAGACCAGTGCAAGATCGCCCTTCGATCTGGCGACGGCTTCGACCGCGGCGGACGCGCTGAAATGCGAAACATACGGCACGGTAAACCCGAAGTGAAACCGCGCCGAATCCCGCATCGCGGATTCGCCAATCGAGATATCGGCGTGCACCGAGAACGGCGCCTGCACATAGGTGAAGGTCGAGATGATAACGCGCCAGATGCTCTCGACCGTATCGAGCGGCAGGATGCCGCGATGACGCTGCACCAGCTGCCGCATCATGTCGGCCTCGCGCGCCGGCCGGAACGCGGAGCCGACCTCCTGGGTCTGCTTCACCTGGATCAGCCGGTCGATGATATCGCCGCGCTGCATCAAGAGCCGGTGCATCCCCTCGTCGATCGCGTCGATCTCCTTGCGCAGCTCGGCAAGCGATGGCGGGGAGGGGGGCGATCCGGACATGATGATACCAGGTGAATGCTGCCGCTCATGGCCGCCGGGAGCTCGCTTGATACGGCACCTCTTCGGGCATGAGACCCTTTCTCCCCCATGGGGTGAGATGGCGCAAGAGTGCGGTGCGGTCGCCACGCTCACCTTCGATTAACCACCAGCCTGTCTTGACGACAAGCGGCCGAGTACCTAACTTCCCAGCGTTCCGTGGTCATTTGAGCCGGCCGGCTTGCAGCCACGTTAAACAACTTGCTAAACAGGCCGGGGATAGATTGTCCCGGCCGAACCTATGTTCAGGCCGGGTTTTTTATGGCCTGATTTCTGGTCTGGTTGGGAGACCTCGCGCAAGCGGGTTGGTGCAACATGACAGGCGTGAAATCGATGCGAATCCCGGCGATCCATAATGAGGATCGGACGCACGAGGCGGACCATCCGCATTCGCAGGTGGCGCGGTTTGGCGCCGACCAGCCGTTGCCGCTCGACTGCGGCATCGATCTCGCGCCATTCCAGATCGCCTACCAGACCTACGGTGAGCTCAACGCTGTTCGCAGCAACGCCATTCTGGTCTGCCATGCGCTGACCGGAGATCAGCACGTCGCCAATCTGCATCCGGTGACTGGCAAGCCCGGATGGTGGGAGACCATGGTCGGCCCCGGCCGTCCGCTCGATACCGATCAGTACTTCATCGTCTGCGCCAACGTCATCGGAGGCTGCATGGGCTCGACCGGCCCTGCGTCGACCAATCCGGCGACCGGCAAATTGTGGGGGCTGGATTTTCCGATCATCACCGTTCCCGACATGGTGCGGGCGCAGGCCATGCTGCTCGATCGTCTCGGTATCGAGACGCTGTTCTGCGTGGTCGGCGGTTCGATGGGCGGCATGCAGGCGTTGCAATGGACCGCGGCCTATCCGAGCCGGGTGTTCTCGGCGCTGGCGATTGCCTGCAGCACACGGCATTCGGCGCAGAACATCGCCTTCCACGAACTCGGCCGGCAGGCCGTGATGGCCGATCCGGAATGGCAGCACGGCTGCTACGCGGAAAAGCGCACGCAGCCGCATCGCGGGCTCGCGGTGGCGCGGATGGCCGCCCACATCACCTATCTGTCGGACGCAGCCCTGCACCGCAAGTTCGGCCGCAGGATGCAGGACCGCGAGCTGCCGACATTCTCGTTCGATGCCGATTTCCAGGTCGAGAGCTATCTGCGCTATCAGGGATCGTCCTTTGTCGAGCGCTTCGACGCCAACAGCTATCTCTATCTGACGCGGGCGATGGATTATTTAGACATCGCCGCCGATCATGACGGCGTGCTGGCGCGGGCCTTCCGGGGCATCAAGACCCGCTTCTGCGTGGTGTCGTTCACCAGCGACTGGTTGTTTCCGACGTCCGAATCGCGTGCGCTGGTGCATGCGCTCAATGCCTCCAGCGCTCGGGTGTCGTTCGCGGAGATCGAGACCGACCGTGGCCACGACGCGTTCCTGCTGGACGTGCCGGAGTTTTTCGAGATCGCACGCGCGTTCCTGCAATCGGGCGGCCACGCCCGCGGGCTCGCCGGGCTTGCAGCCGACAAGGCGACAAGCTGACATGTCCATGCAGCAACAGGTTTTGCCTCTCAACGGCATCGCCGCCGAAAAACCCCACCCTTACCGCGGCGATCATCTCCTGGTCGCCGGCATGGTCGACGCCGGCTCGAAAGTGCTCGACGTCGGCTGCGGCGACGGCGACCTGTTGCAACTGCTGGAAAGCCGCGGCATCGACGGGCGCGGCATCGAATTGTCGCGCGAGGGCGTCAACCACTGCGTCGCCAAGGGCCTTGCCGTGGTCCAGGGCGACGCCGACACCGACCTCGTCAATTATCCCGACGACGCCTTCGACTATGTGATCCTGTCGCAGACCCTGCAGGCGACGCGGCAGCCCAGGGTCGTGCTGGAGAATCTGTTACGGATCGGTCGCCGCGCCATCGTGTCGTTCCCGAATTTCGGCTTTTGGCGCATGCGGCTGCAGCTCTTGATCGGCGGCCACATGCCGCGCACCGACAACCTGCCCGCCACCTGGTACGACACGCCGAACATTCACTTCTGCACCATCAAGGACTTCGTCCAGCTCTGCGGCGAGATCAACGTCAAGATGGAACGCGCAGTCGCGCTCGATCTGTACGGCCGACCGTTGCGGCTGAGCGCGCCGTGGTGGTTCTGGAACATGTTCGGCGAACAGGGCGTGTTCCTCCTGAGCCGCGCCGGCAAGGCGCGATAGGTTCGCCGGCATCGCATGACACAATGAGGATCCCGCTTATACAAGGATGGGCAAAGCCGCCCTTGCGCCGCGCCTGCCCGCTCTCCGCCTGGCCATCGTGATGGTGGGCATGCTTCCGCCTCCGCTCTCCGAACTGCGGCGAATGCGTTGCCCACCGGCTGCCCCATGAGCTCCGAGGCAATCCATTCTGTCTTGTCGCCGAGAGATGGATTGCTTTGGTGCGCTTGCAATGACGGGGAGGGAGTCCTTGTTCGCGGAAGCTTATTCGCCCGTCTTGTTGGCGCTTCGGAATGACATTCAACCTTGAACTGGCACCGACCGCGGATCTCTTACGCCCCAGCGGCCGGCTTCGACCAGCGCGATGAACCGTTCGACCATGTCGTTGAACAGCGCCGGCTCTTCGAGATTGAGCACATGGCCTGACTTGGGAAAGAAGGTCAGCCCGGCGGCGGGCAAATGCTTTTTCAGGAACAGGCTGGGCTCGACGCAGGCATCGTCCTCGTCGCCGCAGATGATCAGCGCCGGTGTCGGGACCTTTCGGATCGTGTCGGTGAGTGTGTAGATCGAGGGCCGGCCGCCCTGGAAGCCGCGCATGGTGTTGGCCGAACCCTTGGCATCATGCCGCGCCAGCGCGGCGTAGAAATCGGCGTGCCCGCGCGGGTCCTTGACCAGAAACGGAATCCGGCCGGGCGCCGCGCGCGTGACCTTTGCGACCTCGGCGGAGCCGAGCGTCTCGAACTGCGCCGCGTTGTCCCGGCAATGCTGCCGGAAGGTATCGAGATTTTCCAGGCTCGAGCCCGAACCGGTACCGGCGAGCGTCATCGATAAAGCGCGCTCGGGTGCGTTGAGGGAGACCTGCAGCGATGAATAGGAGCCCATCGACAGGCCGATGAAATGGGCTTTATCGATTCCGAGATGGTCCAGCACCGCGAGCGCGTCGGTGTAGAAATGCTGGTAACTGTAGGCCTCCGGCGCGGCCGGCACGTCGGACGGCGTGTAGCCGCGTGCGGAATAGGCGATGCAGCGATGGCCGCGCGAAAAATAGCGCATCTGCGGCTCCCAGTTGGTGTGGTCGGCCGCGAATTCATGCAGGAAGAGGATTGGCGTTCCGCTGCCCACCTCCTCGAAATAAAGCCGGACATTGTCCTTTGTGACGGCGTGCGGCATGCGAGTTTCCTTCTTTATTGTTCTTGTTTGACGCGTTGTCTCGGTGCGAACCGCGGACAGCCGGCATTGCAGGCTGTCGCGCGGGGGCGCGGGGGTAAACTCGCAGTTCATGCTCGCGGCCGCAATGCGGCTCGATGGCCTTCTTTTTGCTGTAAAAAGATCGCGGAATCACCCCGAAATCGTTGCGGCGTCGCCATACCGCGTCTTGCTGTCGTCACACGCAGATTCTCATACGGCGCGCGGATGTCGGCGCCTACACGCCGATGGGGAACGGGGGGTGTCAACGAGGATTAGGTATGGTCGAGTTCTCTATGGTTCGCCGGTCGCTTGTCGCGCTGGCTTTGTGTTCGGCGGCGATCGCCGCATCCAGCTCTCCCGCATCGGCGCGGTCTCATCATCACGGCGTCAAGCGTTCCGCGGATGCCGGCAACGCGAGGCACGCTGCAAGACGGCATTATGCACAGCGCTCCCGCAGACACTTTGTCCGCAATTCGCGCTGGGAGCGGGGCACGGCGCGACTACGGGCGAACGGCTTTTCCAACACCCAGGCCAATCTGATGGCGGGCGTTGCTTCGAGCGCTGCCGCGACCTCGGGCGGCTTCGGTGCGTCCAGCCTTGTTTCTGAAGCGCGCCGTTTTCTCGGCGGCAATCCCACCAGCCGTCGTAGCCTGTGGTGCGCGCGCTTCATGAACATGGTGCTGGAGCGGACCGGGCATCCGGGCACCGGCTCGGACATGGCGAGCTCGTTCGCCCATTACGGCCAGCGCATCTCGGGTCCGCAGGTCGGCGCCATCGCCGTGATGGGCCGGCGCGGCGGCGGCCATGTCGGCATCATCACCGGCATCGACTCCAGCGGCAATCCGATCATGATCTCGGGCAACAACGGCAACCGCGTGCGGGAAGCGCCAGTCTCGCGTGGCCGGATCTACGCCTACGTCATGCCGACGGGCTGATCGGCATCGCCGGCGTGTGCCGGCCGGGTGACTGCGTCCGATGATTGGGCTGCCGGGTGGGCAAGCGAGCGGGTCGCGCGAATGTGCGAACCGATGGCGTGCTCCCGTCTTCGCCGCTCCGGCTGGGAACGCAACTCCGTTCCGGCGCATTGGCCGGGATCCAAGCACAGGCGCACGTGGTTTCGGCAGCTGTCGCTCCAGCGTGCCCGACGTCCCGGCTCAAGGCTCTTGCCGCTCGCTTGGCCGGGACGACGCTTTATTGGTTGCTGCGGGCTACGAGACTACAGCAAGCTGGGCGCTTCCGAAGCGACCGCGTCGCCAAGGCCGATGCTGCCGTCCGAGATGACCTCGGCATAGATGCCGCATTCGTTGTGGCCGAGATGGCGCATGATCGTAGCGGGAATATCGAGGTCGCGCACGGCGGTCTCGGGATCGACGTTGACGGCGGCGCAGCGGGTGATCCGCTTCACCACCTTCAGCCGCGCCGGCCCGATCGCCAGCGTCTGGCCGAGCAGATCGAACTCGTGCCAGGCCGGCCAGCCTCGGACATAGAGGTTGGCGCGGAAGCGCAGCGGATGCACGGTCGCGCCGGCCATGCGCTCGATGGCCTCGACGCTGTCGAGATTGACGATCGAGACGACCTTGCGGGCGACGTCGGAGAAGCTGTGGCCGCTGCTCGAGACGACCCTCGGCGGCCCGTTCAGTTCGCGCGCGAAATTCTCCGCGAAAAACGCTTCGATCGCGGTGCGGCCCTCCGCGGTCTCGAGGTCCCCGCGCGCGACGACCTCGTCGTCGCTTTGGATCGTCAGGATGTGGCTGTCGTCCTCGAAGTGGCTGTGCAAGGCGGCGAGCCGCTCGTTGCGCATCAGCATCAGGAAGACGAATTTCGGCATCCATGACGGCGCCGCCGGATCGAACCCGCTCGGTCCATTTTCGATGGCATAGCGGCGGTCGCTCGGAAAGGTCTGGCCGGCGCTCAGGGGCACCCGCTGCAGCGGCTCGGGAGTGAGACCTTTGACCGGATAGCGGTACAGGCCTGTGATCTCTGCGGCCTTGGTCGACGACATCCTGCCTTCTAGGAGATTCTGCCGGGCAGCGCCACCGCACACGATTTTGTGAAACAACCCCTTCCGATTTGGAGAACCGCTTCCCACATTCGCCTCAAGCCGGCGGGAACGTCGGTGACGCAGCCTGCCGGTGCGTTTGAGGAACCTCAATGCGGCCGGCGGAAACCCAATGAAGATGCCGGTTTTCGTGCCTGAGGGGCGGAGCGGTAGGCTGAGGGAAACTCATCCATGAATATCGAAAAATACACCGAGCGCGCCCGCGGCTTCATCCAGTCAGCACAGTCGCTGGCGACGCGTGACGGCCACCAGCAGTTCTCGACGCTGCACATGCTGAAAGTGCTGCTGGACGACAGCGAAGGGCTGGCCAGCGGCCTGATTGACCGTGCGGGCGGCAATTCGCGCGCCATCCTGAAGGCCACCGAAGAGGCGCTCGACAAGCTGCCAAAGGTCTCGGGAAGCGGCGCCGGGCAGATTTACCTGGGCCAGGAGCTCGCGCGCGCGTTCGACGCCGCGGAGAAGGCAGCCGACAAGGCCGGCGACAGTTTCGTGACCGCCGAGCGGCTTTTGCTCGGGCTCGCGCTGGAAAAGAACAGCGAAGCCGGCAAGCTGCTCAGCAAAGGCGGAGTCACGGCGCAGAATCTCAACGCGGCGATCGAAACCCTGCGCAAGGGCCGCACCGCGGATTCGGCCACCGCCGAGAACGCCTATGACGCGCTGAAGAAATATTCCCGCGACCTGACCCAGGCGGCGCGCGACGGCAAGCTCGATCCGGTGATCGGCCGCGACGAGGAGATCCGGCGCACCATCCAGGTCTTGTCCCGGCGCACCAAGAACAATCCCGTGCTGATCGGCGAGCCCGGCGTCGGCAAGACCGCGATCGTGGAGGGTCTGGCGCTGCGGATCGTCAATGGCGACGTGCCGGAAAGCCTGAAGGACAAGAAGCTGCTGTCGCTCGACCTCGGCGCGCTGATCGCGGGGGCGAAATACCGCGGCGAGTTCGAGGAACGGCTGAAGGCGGTGCTGCAGGAAGTCACCTCCGCCGAAGGCAGCATCATCCTGTTCATCGACGAAATGCATACCCTGATCGGCGCCGGGAAGGCCGATGGCGCGATGGATGCGTCCAATCTGCTCAAGCCCGCGCTGGCGCGCGGCGAACTGCATTGCATCGGGGCGACAACGCTCGACGAGTACCAGAAGCATGTCGAGAAGGACGCCGCTTTGGCGCGGCGTTTCCAGCCGATCTTCGTCAGCGAGCCCTCGGTCGAGGATACCATCTCGATCCTGCGTGGCTTGAAGGACAAATACGAGCAGCATCACGGCGTGCGGATCACCGATTCGGCGCTGGTGGCTTCCGCCACGCTGTCGAACCGCTACATCACCGACCGTTTCCTGCCCGATAAGGCGATCGACCTGATGGACGAGGCCGCCGCGCGGCTGAAGATGCAGGTCGATTCCAAGCCCGAGGAGCTGGATTCGCTGGACCGGGAAATCATCCGGCTCAAGATCGAGCAGGAGGCGCTGAAGAAGGAAAGCGATCCCGGCTCGAAGAGCCGGCTGCAATCGCTGGAGAAGGAGCTCGCCGAGCTTACGGAGAAGTCGGCGGCGCTGACTGCGCGCTGGAGCGCGGAGAAGAACAAGCTGTCGAACGCCCAGAAGCTCAAGAGCGAGCTCGATGGCTTGCGCATCGAACTGGCCAACGCGCAGCGCCGCGGCGAATTCCAGCGCGCCGGCGAGCTCGCCTATGGCAAGATCCCCGAGCTCGAGAAGCGGCTCACCGACATCGAAGCCAAGGAGAACTCCGGCGAGATGATGGAGGAGGCGGTGACCGCCAACCACATCGCGCAGGTGGTGTCGCGCTGGACCGGCGTTCCCGTCGACAAGATGCTGGAAGGCGAAAAGGACAAGCTCCTCAAGATGGAGGACAGTCTCGGCAGGCGCGTCGTCGGCCAGGCCGAGGCCGTGCGTGCGGTGGCGAC
>NZ_JBAURI010000571.1:0-18510 GCF_049581145.1 Bradyrhizobium sp. | reverse complement strand
GTCGTATTCTCCGGAGCCGGCTGGTACCGGCCCGATTTCCGCGGCAAGGGGCTTGCCACGATCCTGCCGCGCATCTCTCGGGCCTATGCCTTCACGTCTTGGCTGACCGACTTCACGATCAGCATATTCGCGGACGCCGTGCTGGCAGGCGGCATGGCCGAACGTTCTGGCTATACCAAGGTCGAGCCGGCCTCGGTGGAGCTCTTGGAGTCTCCGGCCGGCACCCTGCGCGCGGCGTTTGTTTCAATGGCGACCGCGGAGAATCTGGCGGACATCACGGCAATTCTGGCCGCCGCCATGGCGCGCGAAGGCTCAGCTGAGCGCTCCCCTGGCGGCGCGGCGCAGATCGACATCATCGACGATCGAAGCGCTGAGAAGGCACGGCGAGCCTGAAGGACCTCGCCGAAAAGGAAGCACGACGCGGCGGTACTGAGCGCGGATAGTGTCATTGAGGGAGGGACGGGCAATCACCGCATCGACGTCATCGACACATGCTTGCGTCCGCTCCAGCGCCTGATCAAAAGCTCCGCGCGCCCAGCGGCCGTAGGCATAGTCGGGCTGGTGTTCCATCGGGAGGCCGCGTGCAATGCGCAGCCACGACTTGTCGTAGACGACGAAGCCCGGGCCTATGTCCATGATCGTCAAATGACGACGATCGGCGTTGGGCTCGACAACCACGAAGCGGCCGCGCAGCGCGCCGTAAAGAAGGGCACGCAGTTTCTCCGGCTCATAGGCCTGGTCCGCATTGGCCCAATACCGAAGCAGCGCCGCCAGTGGCCCGCCGGCCTGCAGCTGCGCCTCGAGTGAAACCTCTCGCTTGAGAAAGGCAGGGCAAGTCGGCTGCCGGGCATCGGCGACCAGCTCCTCAATTCGCGCGACCGCGCGCCCGACATTCGCAAACAGCTCCAGACCACAGGTTTCGCTGGGATGCGAGACGATAACGCGCTGCGGTGCCAAGTCGGCCAGCGCGAACAGCGCAGCTGCAAGGCCGATCGAGGAAGCCAGTGCCGGACGCAGCCGGATGGTGCAAGCGCCATGCTGTTTCCACGACAGCGCAATAAATCCAAGGTTGTCGATGAGATAGGTGGTGAGGTTGAAGTCGGGCCGGTGGCAGTGAAGCCTGCGGCGCAGCTCGAGCGACTCCTCGTCCCAACCACGTCCCGCATCGTCAAAAACAATCGTGGTCATGACCCGCTCCCCACTTCGTCCTCCGTCGCCTCGGATGGACAAACCCGGTCAAAGGATCGATTTTTTATGACGATTGCCGGAGATGCGTATTCAGAACTCCGTGATCGGCGCACCGCAAGATCAGGGAATCTGTCGTTGAAGCCGTCCTTCGCCGGTCACCAGTCGGTCGACGCGTGCGCTCCGGTTCCGAGATCGAACAACCAGAGTTAGGCAAAACCTACCAGAACTAGTAATTGACCGGATCTGCCGGAGAAACCTACTCTGAGTATCAAGCGATCGCAACCGCAAGGAGTAAGCCATGCGTCCCTTATCCGCCACCAGGCCGCGCCGACCTTATACCGCAACCGGGGCAGGCGAAGTCCCAACTCTGCTCCGGGCCCTGGTATGCGACAGCCGCGAACTATCGTTTCTGATGGAGGCCCATGACGCACTCTCCGCCGTGATCGCCGAGCATGCCGGTTTCGAAGGTCTGTGGGCATCAGGACTATCGATCGCATCGACCCTCGGCTACCGCGACGCCAACGAGGCGTCCTGGACGCAAGTGGTCGAGACCGTCGAACGCATGGCTGACGCCACCTCCAAGCCGATTCTGGTCGATGGCGATTCGGGCTTCGGAAACTTCAACAATGCCCGTCTCGCCGCCCTGAAGATCTGGCAGCGCGGCGCGGCCGGGATGTGCCTCGAGGACAAGGGCTTTCCGAAGATGAACTCGTTCGTTGGCGATCGCCATCCACTCGCCGACATCAAGGAGTTCTGCGGACGGCTCAAGGCCGTCAAGGACCGCGTGCCGGATCCAGATTTTGTTGTGGTCGCAAGGCTCGAGGCATTGATCGCCGGCCATGGCCTCGATGAAGCGCTGGATCGCGCGCACGCCTATTCCGAAGCCGGCGCCGACGCGATCCTGATTCATTCCCGGAAATCGACCGCAGAGGAGATTCTGGAATTTGCCCGCGCCTGGCAAAATCGCCTCCCGGTCGTGATCGTGCCGACGCGGTACTTCAAGACGCCGACCTCGGTCTATCGTGATGCCGGCGTCTCGACCGTGATCTGGGCCAATCACAACATGCGCGCGGCAGTTGCCGCCATGCGCAATGTCTGCCGCCGCATCCGCGATGAGGATGGCATCATCGGCGTCGAGGGCGACGTCGCCAGCCTCGAGGAGGTCTTCGGGCTCATCGACTACGATGAACTGGCGGCCGCCGAGGGACGCTATCTGCCGGCGCGGCCTTGATCATGGTCCGCGGGGTTTCGACAACACGAAAGGCGAGAGACGGCCATGAGACAGGAAACGTTTCCACAGAGCGGACCCGAAATTGCCACCGTGCTCGAACTGCGCGACAGTTCCTGCGCCCGCGACCTCTACATCGCCGCGGTGTCGTGGCTTGACCTCTTCACGGCGATCGACGAGCAGCCAACGAGGCTGAGCGATCTTTGCATCGCCTTCGATCTGCAGGAGCGGCCGGCGCGAACCATGCTGAGACTGTTCGAGTCCTGGGATCTGCTCGTTCGCTCCGGAGAGCAGTATGTTGTCACCCCCCAGGCGCGCCGTTATCTCAGCCGGCGCTCTGATGAAAATGTGGTGAGCTATATCGCCACCATGAAATACAAATCGTCCGTGCGGGAGATGTATGAGGTTCTGCGCAAAGGCCAGTCCGACACCTGGCATGTGGAACGAACCGGCACGACGTCGTGGGACGACCTCATGCAGACCGACGACTTCGCGACCCTCAATACCCAGGGCATGGAAGAACGCGGTCGTATCTTCGCGCCGAGCCTGGCGGAGCTGTTGGACTGCTCGACGGATCGGCAATTGCTGGATATTGGCGGCGGTTCGGGCGTGTACTGCGCGCATCTGCTCAAGCGATTCCCCTCACTTGAGGCAATCGTCATCGAACGATCGCCGGTTGATGAACTCGCGCGGGCCTGTCTCACGCAGCGCGGTCTGCTCGGAAACCGCGCGTCGGTCCTCGCCGGCGACATGTTCGTTGACCCGTTTCCGGAGAGCGCCAGCCTGCATCTGTACTCTCACGTCCTGCACAATTGGAGTCCGGCGAAAGTCCAATACCTGCTCAACAAGTCCCATCAGCACCTGCCCGCCGGCGGCCGCGTCGCCGTTTACAGCTGTCATCCGGACGATCGCAACGGCCGCCCGGCTCCTGCAAAAGAAGCCGAATACTCCGTGCTCCTCACGGCTTCGTACGAGGGGCTCTGCTACAGTGTCAGCGACATGGAGGCCATGTTCGCCAAGGCGGGCTTTGTCGATCTGAGCTACCGGCGCTCCATCTGCAATCGCAGCCTGCTGACGGCCAGCAAACCAGCATCCTGACGTCAATCCCCTGTTCGGTTTCATCCGCACTTCGCTGAGCAACCACGTCCTGCCTGCTCGGCTAAGGCGCAATGGCCCTCAATGCGAGAAGCTTAGGGGGCTTGGAGATTCACATGTCGATCTCGACCGCGAAATTGACCGATCACCTCATCTCGAACGGCTTCGATTTTTTCTCGGGTGTTCCCTGCTCGGTATTTGGAGATCTGCCTTGCCGGCTCGCCGAGAACGCGATCTATATCGCCTCGGCCAACGAGGGCTCCGCACTTGCGACTGCCGCGGGCGCCGCCATCGCGGGGCGGAAAACCGCAGTCATGATGCAGAATTCCGGGTTCGGCAACATCATCAATCCGCTCACGTCGCTCATTCAGATCAACCAGATTCCGGTCCTGCTGCTGCTGTCGGTGAGGGGCGATCCGTCGGATTCGCCGGACGAACCGCAGCATCGTGTGATGGGAGCGGTCACGCGCTCGCTTCTCGATGCGATCGGGATCGCGAGTGCCGAGTTATCCAACGACGCCGATCAACTCGAGGCACTGCTTCGGTCCGCAGACCTTGAACTTTGTCGTGGGCGGCCGTTCGCAATCCTCGTGCGTCGGGGGCAGTTGCATGATGCGGATACACCAGATGGAGATGCGCAAACCAGGCGGTCGAACGCGAACTATCCGCTGTCGCGGGCCCAGGCGGTCGACCTGATCGGATCCAGGCTCAGGGAGCATGACGTCGTCGTCGCCACCACAGGCTATATTTCCCGGGAGGTCTTCGCACAAATTGACCGGCCCGCGAATTTCTACATGCAGGGATCGATGGGGCATGCCGCGGCACTCGCGCTCGGCCTGGCAGCAACGGTCGATGAACGATGCCGCGTCGTCGTCATCGACGGCGACGGCGCCGCCCTCATGCATCTGGGCGTGCTGTCGACCATCGGCCACGTCGCACCGCCGAACCTGATCCACCTGGTACTCGACAATGAAGGTTACGCCTCGACTGGCGATCAGCCGACGACATCCGCCAAAACCGACCTTGCACGGGCCGCAGCCGCCTGCGGATATCGTGAGACGTTCACGTGCTTGGACAGCAGCGCCCTTGGCGGAGCCCTGAAACATTGCTTCCAGGCAAGCGGCCCCACATTCATTGCCTGCAAGATCAACAGTGAGCCCAGCGAGCCGTTACCGCGCGTGACGACCGCCTATACGCCGGAGGAGAATCTCGACCGGGTTCAACGCGCGATCAACGCCACCCGCGCGCGTCCGGCCGCTCTCCAGGTCGAAACGGCGGAGTGAGGCATGTTGCTCCGGGGGACATCCATGAGCGCGATCGGCGCACTCGCCTTCGTCGTGCTTGCTTGGGGCATAAACTGGATTCTCCTCAAAAGCGTGCTTGTGAAGGTTGCGCCGATCGAGTTCACCGCGTGCCGCCTGTTAGGCAGCGCCCTGCTGATCACGCTCGTCCGGCGAGCCTTGGGAAACCCTGTTTGCGTGCCAGCTGATGAAAGAATGCCGCTCGCGCTGGTTGGCCTGTTTCAAATGACCGGGGCACTCGGTCTCAGTCTCATGGCTCTTCAACATCTTCCCGTTGGTCACGGCGCGATACTGTTCTATTCGATGCCGTTCTGGCTGTTCTTGATCGAGATTTCCAGCGGCGCGTCAAGCATCAGCCGTCTTGGCGTACTGGCTGTGGCAATGACGATCGGTGGGCTTTTCGTCCTCCAAAGTAGCGCCGGACTTCCCGGCCGATCTGGCCTATTGGGGGTGCTCCTCATGCTCGCGGCCGCGGTAAGCTGGGCCATCGGAATCCGGTTCTATCGGGCACGCCAGTATAGGGCGGATATCTGGAGCCAGACGGTGTGGCAGCTGCTCGCATCCGGCCTCGCTCTGGCCGTGATGTGTGTTCTGGACCCCCGCCGCCAAACCGTCGATTTAACCCCATCGCTCGTTGCCGTGGTGCTGTTCAATTGGGTCGTGGCCACGGGGTTGGCTTATGCAGCCTGGCACCACGCCCTCGCCAATGTGACGTCCACAGCTGCCTCGCAGACGTTGATGCTCGTCCCGTTGGTGGCGACCACAGCCGGTGTGATGATCCGGGGCGAACACCTCGGGCTGGCGAGCATCGCTGCGACAATACTGATCGTCGGCGGCGTCAGCCTGATCATTTGGCGGGAGACGATGCGGCCAGGATTGGCATGAGTCGCGGATGCAATGGTGTGCGGCGCGACGCGTCGGGCGTGCTCGAACACTCTCCTTTCGGCTGCAAGGGCAAGCGACACGGCGCGTCGCGAGTGCGGAGCCCCGGGCATATGACGGCGAAAGCTTCTGCTTTTTTCATTGAGAGCATTCTCTTCACAGTCGGCGTCAAGACTGGCGCGTTCCGCGTCAAGGCTTGGCGTCTCGCGGCCTTGACCCGATAGACCGCGCCGCTAGGCGCATCGCGAACGGCCTCGGTCAGGCGCGAGGCAAGCGCATCTCTCCGTTTAGTCCCCGCAGGACAATTCCGGGAGAGGTCGCCGGTAGTATTTTATTACCACAGTCGTTGATCTCCGGCTGCGGACCCGGATTGATCAGCAGGACAATTCTTGTGGACCATCTCGCTCGTCGGTCCGAAGATGGTTCAGCTACGACGAGATTTCCTGGTTCGCCACATCCATCCATAGTGGGACGTTCATGCATCGACCACCGCTCGATCCCAGCGTTGCGGACTTGGCGCCGAGTGAGCCGGTGCTGACGCCCTATGACGAGGAACACCTCATCACTTATCTGCGTATGCTCGACGCCGATGCCGACAACGCGGACTGGCAGGAAGTCGCACGTCTTGTCCTGCATATTGACTCTGCTCTTGAGCCCGATCGCGCTCGCGGTGCGTTTGACAGTCATCTTGCGCGTGCAAAATGGATGACCAGCCATGGCTATCGCCATTTGCTGCGTGGCAGCGCAACAAAGCGATAGGGAAAAGTGAATTTCGATTTGAAACAAAATGCACTGCAGGCCTGAAAGGAAAATGAACGCTGTGCTCACTCGTCGTTGTCAACTCCGAACGAAGATAGGGCGCCGATCGCGCAAGGAAAATTAGACATCGTCCCCGTGCTGCGAATTTCGTCCGGAATACATGGGAAAAATGGTACGATGTCGGAGTTTGATTGGCGATCCCCCCACGTTTACGCGCAAATGGAAGTTGCCGAAATCGACGATTTTGCTTGGGAGTATCTTCGCCGTAATGGTGATTACCAGGAAGACTATCGCACGCTGCAGCGTGCTCGCTCGCTTTTGACCGAAGGCCGGAAGTTTCGATCGCGGTGGGGGCTTTCTTTTCGCAGCTGACCCGCACCGAGCTTTCAACGAGCAGCCCGTCTTCTGGGCGCCGGAGGCGCTGCCGGCCATACTCAGGATCGGCAACGCAAGCTCGGCCCTGGTCGGCCGCCCGTATGATCTCGATCTCAGCAAGCTGTCCTCCGCTTATCTCAGGCAAGCTTTGGACGGTTGGCATGCTATCATGCGGCTCGGAGGTGTCACGCATCGTCTTTGGCTGCGAGAGCTTCCGGCCAAGGGGGCGCCGCTTGTCATCGAATTGCCGCTTGACGCCGACTTCGATTTTCTCGCCGCACATCGGCTCTGGGCGGCGCTCGGGAGACGATCGCTGCAAGGGCTGCAGCAACCCTTGCCTTTTCGGCAACGCCAGCGGCTCATACTCGCAATACGCGCGCTGGACGGCCATCTTGAAGGAAACAGTTACCGCGCCATAGCTGCGGGTTTGTTCGGGGAGAGCCGCATTCCCGAAGGTGGTTGGAAAACCCATGATCTCCGCAGCCGCACGATTCGCCTGGTCCAAACAGGGAAGACCCTGATGCGCGGTGGTTATCGCGCTTTGCTGCGTCGTCGGGGACGCAGCAAGCGATAAATCCGCCTCGCGCGCGTCGGAGCCGGGATATGGGAAGTCGGACTCTGAATCTTCGGTTTCTGTTTCCGGCTCTCTTCGATGCCCCTCCGCCTCGAAGTCGTTGGACCCATGGACGACGCGGCGACCAAGCATCTGGTAGGTTGGGCGCGCGCCGGCAGATCGGCGAGGAGTGGATGGTCAAGTCTATTGCGATGAAAGATTGGCGAGACAATGCCGGTTGAGGCTGGAAGAAATCAGGGTCAGGGGTTGCTTCGTCACTTGATACTACCATGAACGGCGTGGTCCAGGCCTTCGGGCGGCAAGCCGGTCACCCTCCGACACAGCCCCGACCCGACGCGGTTCTCGCAGTCCGAAGCGATTTGACATGGCCGGGCACGGGCGAGACGCAGAACATGCGCCTCGTTGGCGTGGTAGAACTCGGAAGGCGGCTTGATCATCGATGCGCTTGATGAGGTGGAGGTTCGACCCTGCTCAGGCAGTTGATCGCACGGCACCGACAACGGTTGACGATCGCAGCCAAGATAAATGCATTTCCGAGTCTACGACCGGCGTGCTGATCGCTAGCGGAAGTTGGGTCGATTCGTTGGATAGAGATATCCGCACACCGCATAATACTCTGCAAAAATATAGGAGACTACTGCCCAGATAGTGAAGCGCCATCCCGATCGTTGGCCATAACGCTCCTGCTTCGAGCGGTTTGTCCCGTTCGCAGTTGGGAGGGCGCGTAATCGGACGTCAATTGATCCCATTTCTCCGCTTCACTGGTCCAGAATGCGTCGTTCTCACCTTCAAACACCGCGCGCTGACGGCAGAAGGCGGCCATCGCGTGGCAATGTAAAAGCATATCCATTCGACATTCTCCAGTCCGAGTGATGCTGAACTTTATGCACTGAATGTTGCAGACACCACTCTGTCTCTCTCCGTAAGACTACGGTCGGAGCTCCATCAATCACCTCCATGAAAAGTCAGATGTCACTTGCTCCAAGGACGACGCCGGTATCGTCGCATCGATAGCAGAGGTGCGAGTTTCGTCGCTCGCTATGAAAGCATTTGCCTTAGAGACGGAAGTTGCGAGAACCTTGGATGGCTGTCACGAAGCCGCTCTTCGCCTGGCAGTGCAGCAATGGAAGCTCCATGGACCAATTCTGCTGCAGTATAAAATGGTCGCTCTGTGCCGACGTCGAAATAAATCGACTCGTTCACCACGAACCAGGCGCGCCCATCATCGCCCTGCTCGCGGGGTCGCCTGCCGGATTCGCTCAAGCGTCGCAGTAAACCTCCAAGAGAGCCGCTTGCCGGTGCGGGCGGTCTCCCTGGTACGCTCGGCAACGCTTGCCATATCGGATTTTGGCGCGAAGCGGCCACTTGGGATGTCCTCGCCGCGATCGCCGTAGGCGAAACCCGGGCATCACGAGGTACCATGGTTTGGTCGCGGCACCATCCCAAGGCCGCGCACGCGAGTGGCGTCGCGCCTCAGGCACATCTCAGGTCCAGTGGCAAGGATGCGCGCGTCGGCACCGCTGATGTCGATCACGGCGGTGCATGCAGAAGCAGCGTATGCTCGTGTTCAAAGCACAAAAGCAACATAAGGACAAATGTCCCTCCTGTCATACCAGTGACGAGATCGCGCTCGCAAATTACCTTTGCTTTGCAACTGTCCTTCCACGATCGGCCGACACGACAATTTCGATCTGAGAAGATCACTTCTTCGCCCTCGGTCCGGTTTCGACCAACCGGCGGATAGCTTCTGAGCGGACCAGATCTCGGTAGTCCTACGGAAGCTCGCTTTCATGGACTCATCGCACAGCAGTTGTATGTAACGCTCTTGGCAGCTACTTGACGTGATCCAGCGATCATAACCCGCGCGAGGATGGCGTTACAATTGCTCCGAGGAACGCATGCTGGCGGAAAAATACTTTTTGGTGTTAGAGACGCTCCTAAGCCACACCAATCCCGACGAAGGACCTCGTTTGTAAGGCACCTCGCGGCAAGTTCCAGTCAAGCTCTCAGCGCGAGAACGACAAGTTGTCAGCGCGCGGACCACTTGGCCGCTTTCTCAGGTTGGACGGTGAGACGGATCGCCACTTCAGTTGCGCCGTCGGAAACTTTGAGCAACCAGGTCTGCCCGCGCGCGCAGGACATCTGCACCATGTCGTTCTAGTAGCTGCGCGACTGCACGAGGACGCGAGCGCTAAAGCCGTAAATGGAGTCGATTTGGCTGCGCGAAAAAAATTTCCGAAAGCCTTTGGTATCCGGAACGTTTCGAACGTCTGTCGACGCAGCTGTCGGACGCGGCGTAATCCCCGCCACCATCGCTGTCTTTCAGCAACGGGGGCAAGGTACCTGGTGGGTGAACACGATGCGCGCCTTGTACCGGGCGGGAGCGCTACAGAACTCACAGTTGCCGGTAGATGCCGATGAGGGGCAGTAATGAAGTCACCATGGGGCCACTGGCTCCCGCCGCTGTCCCGTTTTGCACACTCAAAAACAATTCACAAATAGGCCGCAAACACGGCCACGCTTGTCTTTAGCGCAAGGATTGAGGCGATCAAGTTCTGGCGCGCAGACGCAGTTAACTGTTTGAGGTCGGGTAGGAGCTCCGCGTCGCCAAATGTATCGATGGCCGCATCGACAGCATCGAGCCGCTCCCCAAGCGTCGCTGAGGCGTGACAAACCTGCATGCTTGCTATCAGCATACCGACGGCGATAGCCGCATCGCTCTGGGACTCCGGCGGCGTATGCTTGGCTTCCTGCGAAAACAGCTGGACGATGTTGCCCATGGGATACCCGTTCGGCGAGGAGTGATGGGAGGGGCCCCCGCTTGATACGAGGACATGTGTCGTTTTCCAACCTAGCAAGGCACGATATTGCATTGATTAATCAGACGAACGGTGAAACTACGGGCGGTGTCGCTGCCCCCCTCGGGCGTTTCCTCGCCTAGAGGCTTGGGCCGTTTGTGCATCCGAAAGCGCCGTCTCGACGTCGGCTATGTCCCGATAGCGATCGAATTTCGCAACGCAGTAGAATGCGCTATGTGCCAATCGCGGATGTCTGCGCAGGGTTCGAGTGTTGTCCATTTTAAGCAATCACTCGCACACGATCCTGCGGCTGCTCGCCTGATCCTCAAAGCTGATTGAGACGGGCCTTCTCGGTCCGCCTCATCTGAGCGCCGTTGATATAGATCACTGCAACTCCACTTTGCAAATGCGATGTTGCTATTTCTTGAAGCAATCTTCAGGGGCCGTCGTGGCCCGGCATAAAACCATCATCAATCGCTGGTACGTCTCGGTTCAAGGCCCGAGCGCGTGGCAACCGACTACTTCACGGGCGCCATATCCGAGGAAGACAACGGCATTTCCCACCGAGCGCGACGCCAAGAAATTTGCGCAGGCAATGCTTGCCGAAGGAATGAGGGTGACAGCCGGCACACTGAGCCCCCATAAACCAAGACGACGCACCATTGCAGCTTCGGACATCAATAAGTGGATTGGGGAAGAGCAATAGTGGCTCTCCTCGTCCAGCTCGCGGCAGATCAATCTGCCTTTGAAAGTTGAACTCATACGACATGGCTCATGTCGTCATTCGCTGGGACAGGCTTAGACGTTCAAGTTCGGGTGCCCGAAATCGCGACGGCCGACAAAAAGACCTGGCGAGCCAAATTAACAGCAGACGGTCGACAGAGGCGGGGTCCGGATGAGGGAAGTCCAGACCCCTGACAGGAGCCGGAACTGCGCCCCCTCGGGCCGTTCGGCAGATGCTAGCTGAGAGATTAGCCCCGCAGCGGGGTACAATGTTGATCTTGAGCAACCTCGACTGAAGACGCGCCTTAGGGGCGCGGTGGTTTGCTCTTTGGCTCGGCGCAGATCGCGGTCGGCGCGGCTTCGCTATTCTCGAAGTCAAGCGCGGCATTTACGTCTTTAGCGCCCTCGGCAGAACTTCCGCTAGCGGCACCACATCTAGCGCCCGGCCTGCTTCATCTGAGATCACGATAGCGTCCGGCACCTCGGCCTGACCGGCTCTGATTGCCATGGCCAAAATATCGCGGGCGCCCAGTATGGCCTCGCGCCGAGCTGCGGAAACATCGGGTAGGTCCAGCCCTTGGTCGTCGGGGGATCAGCTGATCGCCTTCCCGCATATGGAAATAGAAGTGTGTCATCGCGGCCTCATAAAGACCAGACTGACTTTAATGTCGTCGTTTGATTCGTCTGTTCAGGACCTGACCGAGAAACCACTGTGGTGGTACTTTGGTCGAATATCGCAGGTTGGGTTATTTTCGACCGATCTGAGCCGACCGGTCGGCGACCCTGAACTTGCTTGTGCATCATGTGCCAGCGACCCATCTTCGCTGGCAAGGTGACGGCGAGGATCAGGACGCCCGGCCCGTTGGTTCCGAAATCGGATGAGTTTGCGACCTAGATGAGCAGTCTCGCCAGCCGCGCCCCCGGCATAGTCGTCAACGCGATCGCCATGGTATTCAGGCGCGACACCAGCGACGACTCGGCGACGGCTGGATATATGGGAGAAAGGCGGCGTGCCGCCAGTAGTGGGTGACTAGGCGAGCGAACCGGAGACGAAATTCCGGATCTTCATAGCGCCGATTCGGGAAATGGCCGGGGGGTAAGGGGGACGTGCGCGTCTTCCCAGGCGCGCCACTCACGCGCCGCGTGATCCCGGACGCCTAGCAGTGCTGCAATGAGGACAGCGGGGAAGAACGTGGTAAACGGCAACATGTGTTCAAGCCCAAGACCCCAGCGGACGAGTGTGGCTAACGCTACACACAATCCGGCAAATCCAAATGCCGCGGCTGATCCCGGCGTCAACGCAACTTGGGAGCGCGAGAGTACCAAGCCCGTAACCAAGCGCCAACCGGGCCGCCTCCGTCGCATGGCCATATCCCCAATGCTCGAAAGCCAGACGCCAACCGATTTCTACACAGCGCGTGAAATGGGCGCTGAATCGTGCGACTGCCAATGCCGCGAAACCGACAAAGGGCGCTACACCGGGGACCTCGATTGCCCACAGGCCAAAGTCATGCTCGCTGAAATATTTCTGGATGCCATCGAACATCGCATCACTCTCAACTCGACTAGGGCTACTCCGGAAATATTCCATCACTCGCGCATCGGAATTTATTGCGGCAAATGCTTCGCGATCCGCATCACGCCATCGACGCAGGCACACCCGGTCACCCGACAATGTCACAAAGCCACTCGCCAAAGTGCACCCTTAGGCCGCGAGCGTCTCGTCGATGCGTCCGAGTGCGCGACTGAGCGCTGTAAAACAGTCAGCGTCGATCTGAGTGCCGACCATCCCGGACATAATCGCCAGAGCCTTTGTGATTGGCATCGCCGCGCGATAGGGGCGGTCGGCGGTGAGCGCATCGAAGATATCTGCGCTAGTGATGATACGGGTTTCCAGACAGATCTGGTCTCCTGAGAGGCCGCGCGGATAACCCTTGCCGTCCAGCCGCTCGTGATGCGCGCCGGCGATCGGGGCAAGTTCGCTGAAGGCACTGACACGCGACAGGATAGCCTCCGAATGCGCGGCATGCATACGCATGGCGGCCCATTCGTCGTCGTCCAGTTTGCCCGGCTTGTCGAGGATTGCGTTGCTGACCCCGAGCTTGCCGATGTCGTGGAGCAGCGCAGCACGCTTGAGCCAGCGTCGCTGCGCGTCGCTGAATCCCAGTTGTTCGGCGACCATGTCAGCAAAGAGCGTGACGCGCTCGCTGTGACCGCTGGTGTAAGGACTCTTGGAATCCACCACCTGGGCGAAGGCGGCCGCGATATCGTCGAGGCAGTCCTCGTCGATTGCAACGCTTGCCTGAACCGGCGTCTGTGGTAAGGCGGCCTCTTGCCGGTTGTCAGCACGCAGCATGTCCCAGAACGCAGGTCGCGCCGCGACACGCTCGAAGGCAGCTACGAGATGCGGATCGAACCATGCCCCCGACCGGTTCTGAGCCTCGCGCAGCGCCGCGTCAGGGCCGTTCGAGACGTGAAACACATCGATTACCTGTGCCATCAGCGCGATGCGCGAATAAATTGGAATTTCCACTCCGCGCAGACCTAGCGGCTTGCCACTGCCATCCCAGTGCTCATCGAGATTTTTGATGCCGTCAGCGACCGGCTCGGAGAAGCGCATCTTGCGGGCGATGTCGGCGCCGCGATGGCAGCGCGTCTCTATCAGCTCGCGAGCGATCTCACCGCCGTTTTGGAAGATGTTGACGATTGCCCGGAACCGTTCGGCGAGTCCGGCCTTCAGCCCGGTATGGCCCAGCACGAAGCGCAGCGCCTGCGGCAGACTGCCGTCGATGAATTTGAAGTCCTGCTTAAAGGAGAGATCATCGGTGAGATACAGTTCGCAAATGCGCGCCGCATTGCTGCTGCAGCCAAGATCCTTCAGCAGCAGCGTATAATAGAGTTCGGCGATCTCCTCCTCACAGAGGCCGGTTTCCCTGCCGATTTCGACGCCGATGCGGCTACATCGCACACAATGGCCGGCCGGCTGCCCCTCGGTGAGATCGAGCGCGTGGCTGAGTGCGCTTAGCAATTCAGAAAGCGAGATCCTATCGAGCTGCGTAAGGGCGAGCGGCGGCAGTTCCATGGTCGAGGCTCCGGGGTAAATGCGATCGGCAGAAGCGGCCGGATCGCATCTCCAAAGCCTCACCTGATCATGAGAGGATTAACAGGGGGTGTTTTGGAGGCTCGGCGCCCATTTCATCGCTAGTGCGCTACACTTGCTTGGGCAGAAGCCCCGGATCATTCCCATGATCTATGTCAAACCGTTCGTAAACGGGACAGAAGACGTCCGTTTTCGGAAGTCGCATCCGCTGACGAAGGTCAAGAAGGGTCAAGGGCGGCTGTGGCAAGCAGGCGGATAGCACAGGCGGTCTACCCCTCAGTTTCTGGAAATACCCGGTGCGTTCCGGCACTTCCGGTTCGTGCCATGTCCGGAATCTCTCAGCTGTACATTGCCTCACAATATTGACTGATAATTTACCGCCATGCCCCGCACGCTGGCAGCTGGCCCGGTCGGATCGATCCGACCAGGTCAGCTCGGTCCTATAGCATCGTCCAGCCGACCACGGCGAGCAGGGCGAAGACGATGCAGGGCGGCACTGCGCGCTTGTGTTCGCGGTGGTAGATCACGGTCGCCATCGCTGCGAGCATGATGGCGCAGCCCAACAGAACGCCGAAGGGCCGTGTCAACGTTGCCGATAGCAGTAGCGCTACCACCAGATCGAGACCGCCCGAGACGAAGTGAAACCAGTCCGGGTATCCCCAGCGCCTATATTCTGGGCAGACCTTGCTGACGGCGAAGGTGTTGATAAAGAAACCAAGGACGAAGAAGGCCGCGAGCGCCCACGCCAATCCCTGATCCCAGGTTAGTTCATGAAATGCGCTCATTTTGACACCCCGTTGTCCTTGATGAAGCGCGCGGCCTGCTCGATCGATTCCATCCCTTCGTCCAGCATGGGCGCGAACAGCTGCCAGCCGTGGCACATGCCGTCGAAGATTTTGAGCTCGGCGGTGACGCCGGCTGACTTCAGACGCGCTGCGAGTGTGCCCGAATCGTCGAGCAGCCGCTCCCAGCTTCCAACATGCACGAGCGTCGGCGGCAGTCCACGGAAGTCGGCATCGAACGGTGTGATCTCAGGCGACTTGCGATCGCGGTCGCCGAGATAGGCCTGCTTGAAGCTGTCGAGCATCGGCCGCAACACGATCGGATCGTCGGCGATGCGGCGATAAGTTTCGCCCTCCTCGGCGAAATCGAGCCAGGGCGAGAACAGCGCGAGCGAACTCGGCAACGGCAGCTTTGCGTGACGCGCGCGGACGACGGTTGCGAGCGCCAGATTTCCGCCGGCGGAATCGCCGCTGAGCGCGATCTTTTCGGCGGTATAGCCATGGAGCAGAGCCGCCCGATAAACGCCGAACGCGTCGTCATGCGCGGCCGGCGCAGGATGTTCGGGCGCCAGCCGATAATCCGGCGCGAATACCGCGGCTCCCGATGCACGCGCGAGGTTGGTGGTGGTGACGCGGTAGGTGGCAGCGGAGAATATGAAGAAGCCGCCGCCATGATAGTAGATGATCAGGCGCGAATTGTCGCCGTTTTCGGGCAGGATCAGGTCGCCCTCATAGGGTCCAAGGCTCGATCGGCTGATCGTCACACCATCGGCGAGCGGCGTGTGGCTGGTGATGGTTTCGGCCCAGGCCCGCAGGACGGGCGGGGTTGCGTTGGCGGGCGGCGGATTCTCGGCGCTCAATTCCAGAAGCTTAGCAAGCTGTTGCTTTGACATGGTCGGTCTCCTCGGTTATGCGGCGCTCGCGTTCGAAAAAGCGATGGCCGCGGTGATGGGAGGAGACTTAAGGTGCTTCCGAATATGGATAAATCGGATACAATGGAAAGTATTATTCCATTTATGAAAATATCAGAATGACCGCGCCAGCGCTTGCCCCGTCCGATCTGCAAGACATGATCTTCTTCGTGGAGGTCGCACGCGCGCTGAATTTCACGCGGGCAAGCAGAGCCTCCGGCATCCCGATCGCCACGCTGTCGCGGCGCGTGGCAGCGATGGAAAAGCGCGTCGGTGTCCGATTGCTTCAGCGAACGACGCGGCGTCTCGCCCTGACGGAGCCCGGCAAGCGCTACCTCGATCGCTGCGAACGCATCTTGCAGGATGCCGCCGCTGCGCACGAAGTGCTGAAAGAGGCGGCTGAACGGCTGAGTGGGCACCTGCGCCTGTCGATGCCGGTCGAATTCGGCATGTCGCTAGTCGCGCCTATCATCGACGAGTTCTCGCGCCTCTACCCGGACATAACCTTCGAGGCCGATCTGACGCCGCGGCCCGCGAACTTCGTCGACGAGAATATAGATCTCAGCATCCGTCTTGGCGAGGTCGGCGATTCCTCGCTGATCGTCCGGCGTCTCGGAACCGCGGCGCGGCTATTTTACGCTTCACCGTCCTATCTGGCGAAATACGGCGAGCCCGCGCATCCGAAGGATCTCGCGCGTCATGAGTGCATCCTGCAATCCTACATGGCCGAGCCCGGCGTCTGGCGCGTCGTGTCCGGCAAACGATCGATCGACGTCAACGTCCACGGCCGCTTTTCGACCAACAATATCTCGATGACATTGAAATTCGCCGAGCAGGGCCACGGCATCGCGGCGTTGTCGCCGCCGCATGTGCGCCCGTCTTTCGACTGCGGCTCGGTACGCCAGATTCTCGCCGATTGGAGCCTGCCGCCAATGCCGGTGCATGCGGTGATGACGTCGCGCCTGGTTCCGGCACGGGTGAGGGTCTTTCTCGGCTTTCTCGCCAACCGGTTGACGGTGATTTAATGTCTGGCCTGTCGAAGGCACAGCAGCATTGATCGACGCCCAAAGCTGAAGTCCGAACTGGGTCAAGGGCCGCCGTGGCCGGCAGGCCTACGTCACAGCCGGTCCATCCTCAGCTTCGGAAATGCCCAAAAGTTCTGGTACTTACGCTTCGTGCCAGACTCGGAAGTGATAAGAATTGTTCGGCAGCTCGTCAGCGCGAGCTAAGTAAAGGCCCGTAGAGCCGAGCGGTCTCAATCGGCCCCGTGGGCCGATAGCGTGAGGAGTGATGATCAGGCCGCGGACTCGCGTCTCGCGCTGTGGGAGAACAACAATTGCCTGATCTCGGCGGCGGGCCTGGCCGGACTGAACAGATAGCCCTGCATCTCGCCGCAGCCAAGCGCGCGAAGCGATTCCATTTGCTGTTGCGTCTCGACGCCCTCCGCTGTCGTCGTCATGTGGCGCTCGGCGGCGATATTGACCACCGCCTGCACAATGCCGGAGGAGCCGCCGGGTTCAGTGATATCGTTGACGAAGCAGCGGTCGATCTTGATCTTGTCGAACGGAAAGCGCTGCAGGTAGCTCAGCGAGGAATAGCCGGTGCCGAAATCGTCGAGCGCGATTCTCACGCCGATCTTGCGAAGCTGGTGTAGGATGGCGAGCGCCGCCTCGTCGTCGCGGATCAGGACCGCCTCGGTGATCTCGAGTTCTAGCCGGCTTGCCGGCAGGCCGGACGCCGCAAGCGCCGTGACGATCTTCAGCGCCAGCGTGCCACTCTTGAACTGGACCGGCGAAACGTTGACCGCGAGCCTGGTGTCGCCGGGCCATGCGGCGGCTTCCGCGCAGGCCGTCGCCAGCACCCATTCGCCGAGCCGGTTGATCAGGCCGGTCTCCTCGGCGATCGGAATAAACTCGGCGGGCGAGATCATGCCGCGTTCGAAATGGCGCCAGCGCACTAGCGCTTCGCAGCCGCTGATGCTGTCGTCGCTGAGGTTGACGCAGGGCTGGTAATAGACTTCCAATGTCTCGTCGGTGATCGCCTGGCGCAGCTCGACTTCCAGCTTGCGGCGCGCCTTGACCTGGGCGTCCATGTCCGGCTCGAAGAAGCGATAGGTCCGCCGCCCGGCCGATTTAGCGGCATACATCGCCAAGTCGGCGTTCTTGAGGATCTGATTGAGGTCGATGCCGTGTTCGGGAGCAAGCGCAATGCCGATGCTGGCGTCGGTGGTCAACCGGTGGCCGAGACACTCGTAGGGCTTCCGGATCGCGTCCAGGACCCGGTCCGCCAGGTCGATGACATCGGCGTGAGATTTGACAGCGATCTGGACGATGGCGAATTCGTCGCCACCCAGCCGTGCGACAGAATTGGGAGTCGTGACGCATCGACTAAGGCTCAGCGCGACCGATTTCAGCAAATCATCGCCGATCAGGTGGCCAAGCGAGTCGTTGACACTCTTGAATTCGTCGATGTCGATGTAGTGCACGGCGAGTTGCTCGCCCGGAACGATGTGGGCCAGTTCCCGCTTCAGTCGTTCGTGAAACAGTACGCGGTTGGGCAGGTCGGTCAGCGCATCGTAATGCGCGAGATGCGAGATCCGCTCCTCGGTGCGTATGCGCTCGGTGATGTCCTCGTGCGTGGTCACCCATCCGCTGTCCGCCAGCGGTTGGTTCACGATCTGGATCGAATGTCCCTCTGCAGTCTCCACGACGTTGTGCGTGACTTTGCCCAGTGCTACGTTACGCAAGACCGAGGAGCAAAAATCGTCAACGTCGCCCTTGAAGGATCCGGTCCG
>NZ_JBAURI010000570.1:0-2453 GCF_049581145.1 Bradyrhizobium sp. | reverse complement strand
GCCCAAACGTGCTCAATGCCGAAGGCGAGATATTCGCCTGCCTTGATCGTAGTGCGGCGCAATGTGTCTTCGGGCGATTGAATCTCAACTGCGATGAGCGGTGGATGGGTGAGAATTGGCTCTCTCTGAAACTCAGCACGGACGACAACCAAGTCGGGAACTCGAAAGCGGTTTGGAGCAAGCTGGATGCGTTGTTCAGAAAAGGCAACTATTCTCCACTCGGAGCGATGATTCATGAAGATGCTGCCCAAGAATAACTGCAAGAAGGAATGCTCGAGCTCGCCCACATTCCGCTCCTCAATGGCTCCGTCCACGTATTCGCAGTCGGGCTCATAGACGGTCGAGAGATACTCCTCGACGCTGACGGGTTTGTCGAAGACGGGCTGCGTAGCCATGGAGATAGTATCCCTCGATTCCAGAGATTCCGCTAGAGTTCCGTCGATTGGCTGGCCACGAGTTCCTTGGCTCTGGTGAGGAAGGCGTCGAGGGGCATGGAGCCCTGGTCGCCTTTGCCGCGGGTGCGGACGCTGACGGAGCCTGCTGCTTCTTCCTTGTCGCCGAAGACGAGGATGTAGGGCACCTTCTGGTTGGCGAAGTCGCGAATCTTGGCGTTCATCTTTTCGTTGCGCGCGTCGGTTTCGACTCTGAGCCCTGCGGACTTGAGCGCGGCTTCGAGCTTGGCGGCGTAGGCAGTGTGGCGCTCGCTGATGGGGACGAGGCCGACCTGCACGGGCGCGAGCCAGAGCGGGAAGGCTCCGGCGTAGTGCTCGATGAGGACGCCGAAGAAGCGCTCGACGGATCCGAAGAGAGCGCGGTGCACCATGACGGGCTGATGGCGCTCGCCATCTTCACCGACGTATTCGAGTTCGAAGCGCGCCGGCAGATTGAAGTCGAACTGCACGGTGGATAGCTGCCAGAGACGGCCGAGGATGTCGACGAGCTTGACGTCGATTTTGGGGCCGTAGAAGGCGGCTTCGCCGGGGATGGTTTTGTAGGGAATGCCCCTGGCCTTCAGAACTTTTTCGAGAGACCCTGTTGCGAACTGCCAATTTTCGTCGGAACCGACGTAGTGGGCGCGGTCTTTGGGGTCCCATGTGGAGAGCTCGACCTTGTACTCCGAAAAGCCGAAGGTCTTGAGCACGACCTCGGCAAAGTCGATGCAGGCGGAGACCTCGCTCTCGATCTGCGAGGGCATGCAGAAGATGTGCGCGTCGTCCTGTGTGAAGCCGCGGACGCGCAGCAGGCCGTGCATGGTTCCGGAGCGCTCGTAGCGGTAGACGTTGCCGAGTTCGGCGTAGCGGGCGGGCAGGTCGCGGTAGCTCTTGGGCGAGTTCCGGTAGATGAGGATGTGGCCCGGGCAGTTCATGGGCTTGAGCCGGTACTCGGCGTCGTCGAGCTCCATGGGCGTGTACATGTTGCTGGAGTAGAACCCTTCGTGGCCGCTGACCTTCCAGAGCTCGCGGCGCATGACGTGGGGGGTGTAGACGAGTTGATAGCCGCGGCGCAGGCATTCGTCGCGCATCCAGTCTTCCATGACTTTGCGGATGATGGCACCCTTGGGATGCCAGAAGATGAGGCCGGCGCCGGCGAGTTCCTGAATGCTGAAGAGGTCGAGTTGCTTGCCGAGGACGCGATGGTCGCGGCGTGCAGCTTCTTCGAGGCGCGCGAAGTGGGCGTCGAGGTCCTTTTGAGAGAAGAACGCGGTGCCGTAGATGCGCTGGAGCTGCGGATTCTTCTCGTCGCCGAGCCAGTAGGCGCCGGCGAGGCTCGTCACTTTGAAGGCCTTGACGCGGCCGGTGGAAGGCACGTGAGGGCCGCGGCAGAAGTCGATGAACTTGCCGTTCTTGTAGAAGCTGACCTTTTCACCAGGGGCGGTGAACCTGGTGACGAAGTGGGTCTTCATGAAGTCGCCATCGCGCTCAAATTCGGCGAGAGCCTGCTCGCGAGGCTCGAATTCGTGCCTGAACGGTTCGTCGCGGGCGACAACCTCGGCCATCTTGGATTCGATGGCGGTGAGGTCTTCGGGCGTGAAGGGCTTTTCGCGATAGAAGTCGTAGAAGAAGCCGGAGTCGGTAGCCGGGCCGTGGCCGAGCTTGGCCTCGGGGAAGAGCTCGAGGACGGCGGTGGCGAGAACGTGCGCGGAAGAGTGGCGCAGGACTTTGAGGGCGTCGGGATCTGACTCCTTGACGAGCTCGAGCTTGACATCTGCGGTGAGCGGCGTCGAGAGATCGACGAGGCGTGGAGCGGCAGCATCTTCGGCGGAATACATCGCAGCCTCGGCGGAGTCTTCCTGCTTCGTCGCAGAAGTGCTTACAGGAGGCGCGGTGAGCGGGGTGATGCGTGCGACAAGCGACGCCGCGGCGAGGCGCGGAGAGATGGAGTTGGCAATGTCGAGGGGCGTGGTGCCGGGGGGTACCTGGCGAATGGAACCGTCGGGCAGATGAATGGCGATG
>NZ_JBAURI010000569.1:0-2323 GCF_049581145.1 Bradyrhizobium sp. | reverse complement strand
CTACAAGAGTGTGACTTACGTCTGCGACAAGCGCTTTCTTCTAGTGCTCATGTTCGTGGATTACGCCGTCGAGCCATTCTATTACGAGCGCGGCATCGATTTCTACGAAAATGGGCAGAACTACGCGATGGCGTCATTGCTCACCATGGCAGGGCCGACAATTCTCGGAGAGGCAGCCTTCGACGCCCTTCTCGCGGCGTTCCAACACGCCGCCAAGGCCAAGACGCCCGAGGCTTTGATGGCTCTAGTTGCCGCCGCGCGCGCAACACGATGGCGAGAGCTGCCAGAAGCCCTGGGACCACTTGCCCAGTACGCGGCGCCGGAATGTCTGTCGGCAATCGCAACGCCCGGCGTGAACACCGACGCCGCCCTGGTAGTGTTGCAGTCGCTCATCAATCGAATGGAAGTGATGGCCGAGAGCACGTATCGAGTCGAGCACGACAAGTCGAAGAACCTGCTGACCTATCACGACCTACTCCAGCGTTTCATCGATCACGACCAGGATATCGAGTTTCACCAAACCGAAATTGCATCCATGAAGTTTCCGCTCAAGCTCGCAGAAGTCACCCAGGTCGATTCCAAGACGAGTCCCGCGGTGCAACTGGCCGACATCATGATCGGCGCCGCGATCGAGGCCGCAAATAATCTGACTGGGTTGCGATCCGGCGGGTTAGACCCCGAGGCGGTGATGGCACTTTACGCCGACAATCAATTTATCCATCTGATCCCATCCATCGACTTCGAGGAGCAACGCCGTTTCAGGCAAGGCACCCAGGCGTCTGAGCTGATCGACTATTTTTCTGCAAACTTTTCTGGCCCACGCAAAAGCTGAAACGACCTTAGAAAAGCCGCTCTGAGCGGCCGCGTTTGTCAGCCATGGTATCAATAGCACTCATCGAACTCATTTTTCGGCCGCCACGCCCCGGGATCGGCGATCCAGCGGTTGATCTCGGATTCATGCCAGCCTGCGCCGTTGACGCTGATCCTGATCTGGGCCGGGAATGTCCCCTCGGCGATCTTGCGGTAGATGGTGGACCTGGACAGGCCGGTTCGGGCGAGAACGGATTTCAGACGGACGATACGGTCTGGTTCGGGCATGGAAACGCTGCCTCCTGCTGACTGCTCCTGATCCAGACAGAGCCAGCAGTAACCGGCGGGCAAGAGTGTTTTTCGACTCGGCGCAGCGTGGCGTACCGGCGGCGGAAAATAGGATGGGTCAGATTCCGATGCCTCGGCCTCTACCGATGTCGATCCCGTGCGCAAAGGCAAGGGCCGCGCCGAGCCGGCGTCCACTTTCCATCTGGATGCCGAGTTCGGCCTTGCGGTTGGCGAGGATCGATTCTAGCTGCGGATCGCGCTCCAGGCTTTTGGCCATGTCGCCCATGGTTGCCCGCGTGGTCTTGTAACCGGACATGTCGCCGGCCTGATACTGACGCTGGCTGGTTTGGTCGAGCTTGTGCCAACGTTCCACGAAGCGGTCGGCGCGCCGGGCCGGGTCAATGCGCAGCTCGGTTTCGAGTTGAAGGGCGCGGATCGCGCGGGCGGGATTGCCCAAAGCGGCTTGCTCTGCGAGTTCCGGGTTGGTCTTGTAGGCGGCTTCGGCGTCGTGCGAGCCATAGGGCCGTACCTCCTCGAAGACCTTGCGGGCCTCCTGCAATTCCTTCACCTGCTCCGGGCTGGCCTTGCCGCCCTGCTGCTGCATCTCGAAGATCGCATTCACGGCGCGGGCGTGGCGGATGAGCGCCTTGGTGCGAGCTTGGCGCAGCGCCGCATCGCTGTCCGCCGCCACGGTCCTTTCCGGCGCATCCGTCGTTCGCCGGACTGCCGCCGCGGCGCTTTCCCGTTCCGGCTCCGGCCTGGCTTCCGGTGCGGAAACCGTCGACAGGCGCAGGCCATCGAACATGCCGCGCACCCTCTCGGGCACGATCTTGCGCACGATCTCGGCGACACGGGCGCGGAAGGTGATGCCGCGCCGCTCGGCATAGTTTTGCGCCGGGTCAACCCGATCGTAGTCCGACGCCATGTCCTTGGCCCGGTCGCGCGACAGGGTGCGGGTGAGCCGTTCCTGGCTGGTGAAGTCGTCACGGCCGTAATGCAGCTCCATGCCGTCACGGTGCCGGGAAAGAGCGACATAGCTCGCGTGGGCGTCCAGGCCCGGCGTCGCCAGCACATGGGTGCGGTCCACCGTGATGCCCTGCGCCTTGTGGATGGTCGCGGCATAGCCGTGGTCGATGCGGTCGTAATCCTTGAGGTCGAACGGAGACGCTGCGCCCGTCGTCGGTGCGCACGGACGCGGATCGTGCGCTGACCTGCTCGATGGTCC
>NZ_JBAURI010000568.1:0-6757 GCF_049581145.1 Bradyrhizobium sp. | reverse complement strand
CAATTTCATCGTCGCGATCTATCTGATCGTCGTTGGTCTGATCGGGCTCGGCGTGCTGCGAATGTTTCACATGTAGCGGCGTGTTGGCGCGTGAAACCGTGGTGCAGCGAAACCAGGGTTTGGTGGCTTGCGCCGGCCGGTTCAAAGTGGTGTAAGGCGCGCAACTTCCTTCCCTCTTGCGGATGATTCAAGTCATGGCCAAAGCCGTCGCGAAGTCGAAGAAAACCGCAGCGAAATCAAAGCCGTCCGTCCCGGTCAGGGGGGCGGCGCGAAAGCCCCTGAAGAACGCTGCGGCCACCAAGCCGGTGGCCAAGAGTACCGGCAAGCCTTCCGCCAAGACTGCAGCCAAGCCTGCCGCCAAGACAGCAAGCAGCAAGACGACAAGCAACAAGGCCGCAAGCAAGGCGCCCCCCAAGCCGGCTTTCAAGCCTGTCGCAACCAAAGCCGCTTCGGCCGCGACCGAGGCCGTGAAGTCCGGCAAGTGGGTCTACACCTTCGGCGACGGCAAGGCCGAGGGCAAAGCCGATCTCCGCGATCTTCTGGGCGGCAAGGGCGCCAATCTGGCCGAGATGGCGAATCTCGGCCTGCCGGTGCCGCCCGGCTTCACCATCCCGACCTCGGTCTGCACCTACTTCTATGCCAACGACAAGACCTATCCGAAAGAACTGAAGGCCCAGGTCGAAAAGGCGCTGGATCACGTCGGCAAGCTGACCGGCAAGGTGTTCGGGGACGCCGAGAATCCGCTTTTGGTGTCGGTGCGTTCCGGCGGCCGCGCCTCGATGCCGGGCATGATGGACACGGTGCTCAATCTCGGCCTCAACGACCAGACCGTCGAGGCCCTGGCGGAGATGTCCGGCGACCGCCGCTTCGCCTATGACAGCTATCGCCGCTTCATCACGATGTATTCGGATGTCGTGCTCGGCTTCGAGCATCATCATTTCGAGGATATCCTCGATACGTTCAAGGACGGCCAGGGCTATTCGCTCGACACCGACCTGACCGCCGACGACTGGGTCGAACTGGTCGGCCGCTACAAGGACGCCGTCGCGCAGGAAGCCGGCAAGGAATTCCCGCAGGATCCGCACGACCAGTTGTGGGGCGCGATCGGCGCGGTGTTTTCATCCTGGATGAATGCGCGCGCGGTGACCTATCGCAAGCTGCACGATATTCCGGAATCCTGGGGCACCGCGGTCAATGTGCAGGCCATGGTATTCGGCAACATGGGCGAGACCTCCGCAACCGGCGTCGCGTTCACGCGCAATCCGTCGACCGGCGAGAGCAAGCTCTACGGCGAGTTCCTGATCAATGCGCAGGGCGAGGACGTGGTCGCGGGCATCCGTACCCCGCAGGACATCACCGAGGACTCCCGCAGCGAATCCGGCTCCGACAAGCCGTCGATGGAAACCGCGATGCCCGAGGCGTTCGACGAGCTGACGCGGATCTACACGCGGCTGGAAAAGCACTACCGCGACATGCAGGACATGGAGTTCACGGTCGAGCGCGGCAAGTTGTGGATGCTGCAGACCCGCAATGGCAAGCGCACCGCGAAGGCGGCGTTGCGCATTGCCGTCGAGCTCGCCAATGAGGGCCTGATCTCGACCAAGGACGCGGTGTTGCGGATCGATCCGGCCTCGCTCGATCAATTGCTGCACCCGACCATTGATCCGTCCGCCAAGCGCGACGTGATCGCAACCGGCCTGCCGGCGTCGCCGGGAGCTGCATCCGGCGAGATCGTGTTCTCCTCGGACGAAGCGGCGAAGCTGCAAATCGACGGCCGCAAGGTCATCCTGGTGCGGATCGAGACCAGTCCGGAAGACATTCACGGCATGCACGCCGCCGAAGGCATCCTGACCACGCGTGGCGGCATGACCTCGCATGCCGCGGTGGTCGCGCGCGGCATGGGCAAGCCCTGCGTCTCGGGCTGCGGCAACATCCGCGTCGACTACGGCCGCGGCACGATGAGCGTGGGTCAGCGCACCTTCAAGACCGGAGACATCATTACCATCGACGGCTCGCTCGGCCAGGTGCTGGCCGGCCGCATGCCGATGATCGAGCCGGCGCTGTCGGGCGAGTTCGGCACGCTGATGGGCTGGGCCGACGAGCTCCGCAAGATCGGCGTCCGCGTCAACGCCGATACGCCGGAAGACGCGCGCACCGCGATCAAGTTCGGCGCCGAGGGAATCGGGCTGTGCCGCACCGAGCACATGTTCTTCGAGGAAACCCGCATCCGCACCGTGCGCGAGATGATCCTCTCCGAAGACGAGCAGGAGCGTCGCGCCGCGCTGTCGAAGTTGCTGCCGATGCAGCGGGCGGAATTCGTCGAGCTGTTCGAGATCATGAAGGGGCTGCCGGTGACGGTCCGGCTGCTCGACCCGCCGCTGCACGAATTCCTGCCGCACACCCATGCCGAGATCGAGGAAGTCGCGCGGGCGATGAACACCGATCCGCGCCGGCTCGCCGACCGCGTCCGCGAGCTTGCCGAGTTCAACCCGATGCTCGGCTTCCGCGGCTGCCGTCTTGCCATCGCCTATCCGGAGATCGCCGAGATGCAGGCGCGCGCCATCTTCGAGGCCGCGGTCGAGGCCCAGAAGCGCACCGGCGAGGCGGTCGGGCTCGAAGTCATGGTGCCCTTGATTGCGACCAAGATGGAGTTCGATCTGGTCAAGGCGCGCATCGACGCCACCGCGCATTCGGTGATGCGCGAGACCAACACCAAGCTGGCTTATCAAGTCGGCACCATGATCGAGCTGCCGCGCGCGTGCCTGATGGCCGGCGAGATCGCGGAGACCGCGGAGTTCTTCTCCTTCGGCACCAACGATCTGACGCAGACCACCTACGGCATCAGCCGCGACGACGCCGCGAGTTTCCTCGGCGCCTATATCGCCAAGGGCATTCTGGCGATCGATCCGTTCGTGTCGCTGGATCGCGACGGGGTCGGCGAACTCGTGAAGATCGGCGTGGCGCGCGGCCGCAAGAGCAGATCGAGCCTCAAGGTCGGCATCTGCGGCGAGCATGGCGGCGATCCGGCGTCGGTCACCTTCTGCAGCGAGATCGGCCTCGACTATGTCTCGTGCTCGCCCTATCGCGTGCCGATCGCACGACTAGCGGGCGCGCAGGCCGCGCTCGGCAAGGCGGCCGCCAGCCAGGCGTAAGCGTACCGACAGTCGGAAACCATTTCGGGGCGCGAAGCGAATCCGGAATCTGGAGGTTGCGGGTTCGATGCTTCCGCATCGTCCGGAATGACGAATGCCCGGGCCTGTCCCGGGCATTGGCGGTTTGAGCTTGTGCATCTTGGCGTGCAGAAGGTGGCGTGGCTGGCGGCGACGTCCAAGGAGACGTCCAGGGACTCGGCGTCGGAACTGCGGTCGTCGCGCGGACCGGCATGCGGTGTGATCGCGCCGCTGTCACGTATCGATACGGGTCCTCGCGCAAATTTTCTTCGGCATTTCTGTTGACCGGATGTTTACCACTCCCGGCGAGCGGCCATTTACCAACGTTTTCGATGCGTCGGCGCGGTGCAACTTCCCCGCTTGCCTGTATCGCGCTTGCAACGGCGATTAACGCCCCGGCAACCTAAATTCGATACCAACGAGAAAGGTCGAATTGCACGGATGTACTGCCTTTGACCATTTTCGTAAGCGTTGCGTGAGCGTATCGATGGTAGCCTTGCGTACCCGTCCGAAGGGCGCGCGTTTTGCGTCCTTCGGACTTGGCCTCTGCGTTTTCAGCCTGATGCCGAACCAGATCGGCTATCAGGACATCGCGTCGCTGCTGGCACGCCAGCCCGGCGTCGCCGAGCGCTGGCAGAAGCGGGTGTCCCCCGCGGCCGCCTCGATCCAGCTCGCGACCTATAGCTTCGGCCGTCCGCTCGGAACTTCCGAACCCGTGAGCGCCAGCTATCGGCTCGCAAGGCTCGACGATCAGGGCAGCGATTTCACGGGGTCGGTGACGCACAATCCGATACTGCAGACGCCATCGCGTTATCAGCCATCCGATTTTCCCAAGGTCGATCGCACGCTGAAGGGCGACCGGCTCGTCGTGCAGCCGCCAGCGCAGCCGGCGAATGGCGCCCCCGCCGCCAAAGGACCGTCGCTCGAACCTCCCTCGACCTCGAATGCTTCGGTGCGGGGCGCGAAGACCGCTGCCGCGTCATCGGCTGCGCCAGCCATTTCCGGGCTCGATCCGGAGCTGCAGGAAGCGATGCTGGCGCCGCCGCTCCCGCAATATGATGCCGCGATGCCCCTGGATACCGGGCAGCACGACGCCCTGAAGACCGCGTCCGCGGCCGCTGCAACCGAAAGTGAGGTCGCGCCGAGCCAGGACGGTTTCGACGTCAAGACGTCCAGCCTGTTCTTCGGAACATCGGCGCTCGGAGGCGCCGCGGAAAGCATCGAGCGCTGGGAACCTGGCGAAGAGCCGATGGTCGTGGTGCCCGACACCGCGCCGGATCCGGATCTGAAGGCGACCGCATCGTTGCCGCCGGCGCCCGAAGCCGCGGCCAGAACAAATGACAAGGCCAACGACAACAAGAGCGGCGAAAGCATCGCGCCCAAGGGCGAGGTCAACGCCGACAACCAGCATGTCAAGACGCCGGCCGAACGGCTCGGCCTGTTCGATCGGAAGGCGCGCGCCAAATCGGAAAAATGCCTCTCCGAAGCAGTGTATTTCGAGGCCCGCGGCGAAGCCGTGCGCGGTCAGATCGCGGTCGCCCAGGTGGTGCTGAACCGCGCCTTCTCCGGCTACTATCCGACTACGGTGTGCGCCGTCGTCTATCAGAACAAGCACGGCCGCCCATTCGAATGCCAGTTCACCTTCGCCTGCGACAACATCCCCGACGTGGTGCGCGAGCCCGACATGTGGGATCGCGCCAAGAAGATCGCGGCAGCGATGCTCGACGGCCAGATCTGGCTACCCGAAGTCGGCAAGTCGACGCACTACCATGCCTACTGGGTGCATCCGTCCTGGGTCAGCGAAATGAAGCGGATGTACAAATACGGCGTGCACACCTTCTACCGGCCCAAGGCCTGGGGCGACGGCAGCGACGCGCCGAGCTGGGGCACGCCGGCGCAAACCGCTGCGCTCTCGCAGGAACTGGTTCATGAGGCCAAGAGCGAAGCCGAGCTGAACCCGAACTCCGTGCGGCGGTAACCTGTGATTTGCCTTCGCCTCAGCCACAAGCCTTTCTTCTCCTCTCCCAGCAATCGGGGCGAGGTGAAGAGGTCAGGCGTCGATATCGATCGCGACGTCGAAATTCGGCGCCGAATGCGTCAGCGCGCCTGCGGAGACGTAATCCACCCCGGTCGTCGCGATCTCTGCGATCGAGTCCAGCGTGACGCCGCCGGAGGCTTCCAGCACGACCCGGCCCCGCGCGAGCTCGGTGGCCTGCCGCAAGGTCGGGATATCCATGTTGTCCAGCAGCACGACGTCGGCGAGAGAGGTTTCGAGCACCTCGCGCAATTGATCGAGCGTATCGACCTCGATCTCGATCTTGACGAGATGACCGAGATGGGCGCGGGCGCGCTGCAGCACCGCGCGGACGCCGCCGGCGACCGCGATATGATTGTCCTTGATCAGGACCGCGTCATCGAGCCCGAAGCGGTGATTGAAGCCGCCGCCGCAGCGCACCGCGTATTTCTCCAGCGCGCGCAGGCCAGGCGTGGTCTTGCGGGTGCAGCAGACCCGCAGTTTTGTGCCGGCGGTGCGGCGCACATGGTCGGCGGTCAGCGTGGCGATGCCGGACAGCCGGCCGACGAAATTCAACGCGGTGCGCTCGCCCGACAGCACGGCGCGCGCGGGGCCGCAGATCGTCATCACCTGAATGCCGGTCGCGACCGTCGCGCCGTCGCGGAGATGCGCGTGGATGTCCAGGTCAGGCGAGAGTTTCTGGAAGGTCGCCACCGCAAGCGGCAGTCCGGCGAGCACACCGGACTGCCGCGCCACCAGAATGGCCTGCGCTCGGGTGGCTTCCGGAATCGTCGCCATCGAGGTGATGTCGCCGGCGCGGCCGAGATCCTCATCGAGCGCGCGATGCACCGCGGCGTCGATCGCAAGCGGCGACAGGAATGCGTCGGGATGCAGCAAGGAAGCGGGAGTCGTCATCATCCACCTCGTCTCAGGCGATCATCGGTTGCGCGCTGCGTCTCGCCGCGCGATCGGCCAGCGTATCCGCGAGATGCCGCGCCTCCGTCAAGCTGGTCAAGGTGCGATGGGCAAGCGCGGGATTCTCGGCCGGGTGGTCGGAACGGACATGCGCGCCGCGGCTTTCGCGCCGCGTCCATGCGGATGCGGCGACCAGCAGCGCGGTGGTTGCCATGTTGCGCAGCGCGATATTGCCGGCCGACCACGCGAGGTCGGCGAAACTGCGCACCGCTTCCGCCAGATGGTCGGCGTCCCTGACGACACCGACATGCGAGCTCATCATCGCCCGGAGGTTCTTCACCGTCGCTGCCGGCATCATGCCATTGCGCGGTGCCGGTGGTTCGGGCAGAGAGTGCGCGGACGCGGCCAGCGCGCTGCCTTTGATATCGTCGGCGATGCGTGCGGAATACACCACGGCTTCCAGCAGCGAGTTCGAGGCCAGCCGGTTGGCGCCATGCGCGCCGGTCGACGACACTTCGCCGCCGGCCCACAGCCCTTTGATGGAGGTGCGGCCGCGCGCATCCACCGCGACGCCGCCCATGTGATAATGCGCGGCGGGGGCAACCGGGATCGGCTGCGTCGCCGGGTCGATGCCGGCGGCCGCGCAGCTCGCATGGAC
>NZ_JBAURI010000567.1:0-4514 GCF_049581145.1 Bradyrhizobium sp. | reverse complement strand
GGTCTGCGCCACGCCGTAGCCGACGATGACCGAACCGTCGAGCTTGTTGGCTTCCGGAAAATCCTTGGCCAGAAACGCCAAGAATTGCTTCATCCCGGGGTCATTGTCCCATTGCGGATCAGAGGCGTCCTTGAGGTAAGCCGCCGAGACGATGCCTTGCGCGTTGGCATATCCGGCGGGCCTGATCACGCTGCCGACCGAGGCGCCGACATTGTTGAGCAGATGGAGCGGCCTCCATTCGAGCTCGGCGACCTTCTTGATCGCTTGCGCTGCGAATTTCGGCGTCGTGATGTCCATGAATACGTCGGCGCCCGACGATTTCAGCTTGACGATGTGGTCGTCGATCGAGGGCTCGGAAGTCTCGTAGCTCTCTTGCGCGATGATCATCGAGGCGGCCTTGGCGCCGAGCCCGTCCTTCAGTCCCTTGAGATAATCCTTGCCGTAATCGTCATTCTGATAGAGCACCGCGATCCTGGCGCCGGGCTTCTCCTGCAGGATGTACTTCGCATAGATATGGGCTTCGCTCTGGTAGCTCGGCTGCCAGCCCATGGTCCACGGAAATTCCTTGGGATCGTTCCATTTGGTGGCGCCGGTGGCGACGAACAGTTGCGGGACCTTCTTGGCGTTCATGTATTTCTGAATTGCCGAGTTCGACGGCGTGCCCAGCGGATTGAAGACGAGCAGCACCTCGTCGCTCTCGACCAGCTTGCGCGCCTGCTCGACCGCTTTCGGCGGGCTATAGGCGTCGTCATAGGAGATGAAGTTGATCTTGCGGCCGTTGATGCCGCCGGCCTCGTTGATTGCCTTGAAGTAGGCGGCCTCGGTCCTGCCGATCACGCCATAGGCGGACGCCGGCCCGCTATAGGGCATGATGTTGCCGATCTTGATCTCGGTGTCGGTGGCGCCGGTGTCGTATTTCTTTTGCGCGAGCGCTGCGCCGCTCGATGCAGCAAGCAGGACGAGCGCGGCCGAGGCTATGGCCAGACGCTTGGCGATGACAGGCATTGCGTTTCTCCCTATGGTACATGCCGGTGATGGGTCTGGCCGCCTTGCCGGAAGCTCTTTTTGGATTGCAGGTCTTTAGTTGCAGCTCTTTAGTTTCAAGGCTTGACTTGCAGGTCCTAAGTTGCAAGTCGATATCATTTCCGTCCGGCCATCACAACAGAAAGCCCCTGCGGCGCCGCCGCAGGGGCTTTTCGCACTTGTCGACAATCATCTCGGCAGGGCATCAACCACTGACATCGCCGGAGATGATGTCGCCGAACAGATCCCAGCGCCGGCCCTCGAACTTCATCAGTTGCAGCTGCGAGATCGGCGCGAAGTCGGTGGCGCTGGTATTCACCGTGATGCCGGGCAACAGGCCGCCCAGCTTGAGGCCGTGGATGTTGGCTGCCTGCTTCATCACGTTCTCGCGGGTGAGATCATCGCCGCAGTTCTTCAGGACATAGACCAAGTTCTGTGCGACGGTATAGCCGTACATCACCGAGGCGTCGATCCGGTTGCCGTCGGGGAAGTATTTCAGGAGAAACGCGTCGAAGGCTTTCATCCCGGGATCGTTGTTCCACTGCGGGTCGGAGGTATCCTTCAGATAGGCCGACGAGATGATGCCTTGCGCCTTTTCCATGCCGGCCGGCTCGATCACGCTGCCGATCGAGGCCGAAACGTTGTTGAGAAAGTGCAACGGCTTCCATTCGATCTCCGCGGCCTCCTTGATCGCCTGCGCTGCGAATTTCGGCGTGGTGACGTCGAAGAACACGTCGGCGCCGGTGGCCTTCAGCTTGACGATGTGGTCGTTGATGGACGGTTCGGAGGTCTCATAGCTTTCCTCCGCCACGATCATCGAGGCCGCCTTGGCGCCGAGGCCGTCCTTCAATCCCTTCAGGTAGTCCTTGCCGTAGTCGTCGTCCTGATAGAGCACCGCAATCCTGGCATCGGGCTTTTCCTTCAGGATGTACTTCGCATAGATGTGCGCCTCGCTCTGGTAGCTTGGCTGCCAGCCCATGGTCCAGGGAAACTGCTTCGGATCGTTCCACTTGGTGGCGCCGGTGGCGACGAACAGCTGCGGCACCTTGTTCGTGTTCATGTATTTCTGGATTGCGGAATTCGGCGGCGTGCCGAGCGAATTGAAGATCAACAGCACATTGTCGCTCTCGACCAGCCTGCGCGCCTGTTCGACCGTCTTCGGCGGGCTGTAGCCGTCGTCATAGGAGATGAAATTGATCTTGCGGCCGTTGATGCCGCCCTCGGCGTTGACCTTGTTGAAATAGGCCTGTTCGGTCTTGCCGATCACGCCATAGGCCGACGCCGGGCCGCTGTAGGGCATGATGTTGCCGATCTTGATTTCGGTGTCGGTGGCGCCGACATCGTACTTCTTCTCGGCGGCAATGGCCGCGGTCGCCGCGAGGATCGCGAGGGCAGCCGAAAGCAGCAGCCCCGATCGCATATGGATGGCAGGCATTTGGATCTCCCTTGATCTGATGATGTGTCGATTTTTCTGATTGGGAGCGCGTCGCGGGCTCCAGCCGGCATTCAATACCCGCGGCGGAATGGCAGCAAGAAAAAGCCCCCCGCGAGCGGCTCGCGGGGGGCGTCATTTAGTCGAAGATGACGGTTCAAGAAGCCGTGAACGAAAGCCCTAGTTGCTGAGATCGCCGCTCATGATGGCGCCGAACAGGTCCCATTTCTCGCCCTTGAACCGCATCATCTGCAGCTGCTTGATCGGGGCGAAATCGCTCGGCGAGGTGTTGATCTTGATGCCCGGCAGCAGCGTGTCGGGCTCGAAATCCTTCAGGCTCGCGGCCTGCTTCATGACGTTCTCCCGCGTCAGATCGTCGCCGCACATCTGCAGCACCTTCACCATGGTCTGCGCCGCGCCATAGCCGTAGACCACCGAGCCGTCGAGGCGGTTGGCGTCGGGGTCGTACTTGTCGAGGAAGGCAAAAAACTTCTTCATGCCGGGATCGTTGTCCCATTGCGGATCGGCGCCGTCCTTGGCGTAGGCGGCCGACAGGATGCCTTGCGCGTTCTCGAAGCCCGCGGGCTTGATGACGCCGCCGACCGAGGCCGAGACGTTGGAGACGATATGCAGTGGATGCCAGTCCATCTCGGCAAGCTTCTTGATCGCTTGCGCGGCGAATTTCGGCGTCGTGATCGAGATGAAGACGTCAGCGCCGGAGGCCTTGAGCTTGACGATGTGGTCGTCGATCGTAGGCTCCGAGGTCTCGTAGCCTTCTTCGGCAGTGATCATCGACGACTTGGCGCCGAGCGCGTCCTTCAGGCCCCTCAGATAGTCCTTGCCGAAATCGTCGTTCTGGTAGAGCACGCCGATCTTGGCGTCGGGCTTCTCCTTGATGAGGTATTTCGCATAGATGTGCGCCTCGTTCTGGTAGCTCGGCTGCCAGCCCATGGTCCATGGAAAGTCCTTCGGATCGTTCCACTTGCTGGCACCGGTGGCGACGAACAGCTGCGGTACCTTCTTGGCGTTCATGTATTTTTCGATCGCCGAGTTCGAGGGCGTGCCGAGCGAGTTGAAGATCAGGAGCACCTCGTCGCTTTCGACCAGCTTGCGCGCCTGCTCCACCGCCTTGGGCGGGCTGTAGCCGTCGTCGTAGCTGATGAACTTGATCTTGCGGCCGTTGATGCCGCCCTCGATGTTGATCTTGTTGAAATAGGCCTGTTCGGTCTTGCCGATCACGCCGTAGGCGGACGCGGGCCCGCTGTAGGGCATGATGTTGCCGATCACGATCTCGGTATCGGTGGCGCCGGTGTCATATTTCTTCTGGGCGAGTGCCGCGCCCGAATTGAATGCAATGACCGCCGTCGCAACCGCGGCGAGACCTAATCGTCGGCTGCAATTCATGATTCAGATCTCTCCTCAATTCTTCCGAAGCTTGCCAGCCAGCCGCTGGCCGACCATCGCAATCTGCCTCGCTCCGTGCGGGACGAGATAGATGACCATGAACAGGAGCACGCCGAATACCGCGCCGGATAGCCCCTTGGAAACATTTTCCGCGATGTTCGGCACGAAAATGATGAAGGCGGAGCCGATGATCGACCCCGGCAGCCAGCCGACGCCGCCGACCACCATGCCGAGGAACAGCGCGATCGCGAGCGTGATGGTGTAGCTGTCGGGCGCGACGAACTGCACCGCGATCGCCCCGAGCCCGCCGGCGACGCCGGTGATGCCGGCCGAGACGCCGAACGCCAGCGTCTTGTACAACGCGACGTCGATGCCCATCGCCGACGCCGCGATCTCATTGTCGCGGATTGCCATGAAGGCGCGCCCGGAGCGCGACTTCAAGAGGTTGACCGAGAAGATGTAGATCGCGAGCGTGATCGCGAGCGTGAAATAATACAGCCACATGTCCTGTGACATCGGCAGGCCGAACGGCGCGTCCGGCTTGTCGACCACGAGGCCCTGCACGCCGCCGGTCCAGGGTTCGAAGACGTTGAGCTTGAGCAGTTGCGGCATCGCGGTCGCCAGCGCGAAGGTCGCCAGCGCCAGATAGACGCCG
>NZ_JBAURI010000566.1:0-10651 GCF_049581145.1 Bradyrhizobium sp. | reverse complement strand
TGCTGGCACAGCGGCCGGGGCTGCTCGATCCCGAGCGGCCAACGCTAGTCGGCATCAAGCCGGTCGCCCGCTCGGCGCGATTTCGCGCCGGCGCGCATATCCTCGCATTGGGCGCACAGGCGACGCTGGAGAACGACGAGGGCTACGTCACTTCCGTTGCCTTTTCACCCATGCTCGGACATTGGATCGGTCTCGGCCTGCTGCGGCGCGGGCCGGGGCGGATCGGCGAGCGCGTGCGTGCCTACGATCCGGTGCGCGGCGGCGATACCGAAGTCGAGATTGTGTCTCCGGTATTCTTTGATCCCCAAGGAAAGCGCCTGCATGGCTGACACGGCATTATCCCCGCGCCCGGCGCTGTCGGACATTGGCCAATCGCATCCGGGTGCCGGCGTGACAATTGGTGAGCGCCATAGCCTTGGCATCGCCATCATGCACGTCCGCAAGGGGCTGGCATCCGCTTTACAGGAACGCATCAGGCAACATTTCCTGCTCGAACTGCCCAATCGCCCCGCTTTGGTCAGTGCCGGTGAAGTGGCCTTCGTCGGGATCGGACCGGGCGCCTGGCTGGCGCTGAGCGACAAGGGCGGTCACCTGTTCAGCACGTGGCTCCGGCAGGTCACTGCCCCGCTCGCTTCGATCAACGACCAGAGCGGCGGCTACGCCGTGTTTCGTGTCGGTGGTCGTGCGATCCGGGAGGCCCTCGCCAAGGGCTTTGCGATCGATCTCGAGGCGCGCGCGTTCAAGGTGGGCAATGCAGCGACGACCATCGTCTCCCATGTCGGCGCCACCATCTGGCGGCGCGAGGACTTTCCGGACGGCACGGCCTGTTTTGAAATCGCCGTGGCGCGTAGCCTCGCTCACAGCTTCTGGGCTTGGTTTTCCGAGAGCGCCGCCGAATTCGGCTGTGACTGGCGGGACGCCGCGACCCGCTCATAGACTTGAAAAGCACTTTCCTTATACGAAACACTATTTCTATAAAATTAATACTTTCGGCGTTTTCTTGCGAGTAAACTGCCTGCATTGCGCGTAACATCTCTCTTTCAGCACGGATTTTTCGGGCGTCCTCGACATCGTGCATGGCGCAGTGCAACCGTTGTGCAGAGCGTCGTGCCGGGATTCGTTTCGCGCAACGGTCAGCCAGGTGCACTTGTGGCAACGCGGCACGCCGCGGTTGCCCAGGCGGAGGAGCACGCTAGCTGCCGAGCGTCGTGTGACGACTTGAAGGAGAGAAGGGAAAAGCTGATGAAAAGAAAGAGTGCGGAGAAGAGCAAGGAAGCCGCCGACGAACAATCGGAATACCGCACCGGTTCGAATGCCCCTATCGAGCCGCACCGCAGCCTGGAACGCGCGCTCGGCGCAAAAATCCGGTTCACGCGACGCGAGCAGGATCTCTCGGTTCTGGACCTCGCGGGCGCCGCGAACATCTCGGCCGGCATGCTCTCGAAGATCGAGAACGGCCAGATCTCGCCGTCGCTTTCGACGCTTCAATCGCTCGCCAATGCACTCACCGTTCCGCTCAGCTTGCTGTTTGCGGCCTCCGAGGAGCGACGCGACTGCTCGTTCGTGCGCGCCAAGCAGGGGGTCGTGATCGAGCGTCGCGGCACCAAGGTCGGGCACCTCTATCAACTGCTCGGACATGTGAACAGCGACGACGTCGTCGTTGAGCCCTACCTCATCACGCTCAAGGAAGAGGCCGAGACCTTCACGGGCTTTCAGCACGCCGGAACGGAGTTCATCTACATGCTCACCGGCGAGGTCGTGTACCGCCACGGCAACAAGAGCTACCGGCTCCGTCCCGGCGACTCCATCCTGTTCGACTCCGGCGCGCTGCATGGGCCGGAGATACTCGTGAAGCGGCCCATGACCTATCTGTCGATCATCGTCTATCCGCGACGCCAGGCCTGAGCGCGCCGCCCCGCAAAATTTCCTATCAGGAAAAATAAATTCTCAGCAATTGACGACGCCTCCCAAGCTGCTACATTGCCGAACATCAGGGAGCAGAGCATGTGCGGCATCGTCGGATTGTTTCTCAAGAACGAGGCGCTTCAGCCGCAACTCGGCCGTCATCTGTCCCGCATGCTGACGACCATGTCTGCGCGAGGCCCCGACAGTGCCGGCATCGCGGTCTATGGCGGTGGGTCCGACGATCTCATCAAGCTGACGCTGCGCGCCTCGACCGGCGATGCCGACCGCGACCTTGGCGCGCGGCTCCGCACGGCGCTGCGGGCTCCCATCGAGGTGCTCCGGCGGGCCAATCATCTGGTGGTGACCATTCCGCGCGCCTGTCGCGCAAGCGCGCTCGCATGGCTGCGCGAACATCAGCCTGATCTGGATCTGGTCGGCACCGGCTCCCACATGGAGATCTACAAGGAAGTCGGCCTGCCGGAGCAGGTCGCCGACAAATTCGCGGTACCCGCGATGCACGGAACCCACGGCATCGGCCATACCCGGATGGCGACGGAATCCGCGGTGACCACCGCAGGCGCGCACCCGTTCTCGACCGGCGAGGATCAGTGCCTGGTCCACAACGGCTCGCTTTCCAACCACAACTCGGTTCGGCGCAATCTGCATCGCGAAGGCATCGTGTTCGAAACCGAAAATGATTCCGAGGTGGCTGCCGGATACCTAACCTGGCGAATGCGCGAGGGCGATTCGCTGAAACAGGCGCTGACCTCGAGTCTCGATACGCTGGACGGCTTCTTCACCTTCGTCGTCGGCACCCGCGACGGCTTTGCCGTACTGCGCGATCCGATTGCCTGCAAGCCGGCCGTGCTCGCCGAGTCCGACGATTATGTCGCGTTTGGTTCCGAATATCGCGCACTCTCCGTGCTGCCTGGCATCGAGAAGGCCCGCGTCTTCGAGCCGGAACCTGCCACGGTCTATGTGTGGGAACGCCGATGATGCCCGTGTTCGATCTGGCACAAAATTCGGTTCGCGATCTCAATGCGTCACTGCATCGTCTGCCTCAGGACACCAATGAAACATTCTGGGAAATCACCAATTCCGACGGCAAGCATGCGATCGTCGCGGGCCTCGATGTGCCGGTTGAGGTGGAGATCAAGGGACATGTCGGCTACTACTGCGCCGGCATGAACAAACGAGCCTCCGTGCGCGTCCACGGCAATGCAGGAACGGGCGTCGCCGAAAACATGATGTCCGGCATCGTTCACGTCATGGGAGACGTGGGCCAGTCCGCCGGTGCCACCGGCCATGGCGGTCTTCTGATCGTCGACGGCGATGCCGCGGCGCGCTGCGGCATCTCGATGAAAGGCATCGACATCATCGTCAAGGGATCGATCGGCTCGATGAGCGCCTTCATGGCGCAGGCCGGCAATCTCGTGGTGTTCGGCGATGCCGGCGATGCGCTCGGCGACTCCATCTACGAGGCGAATATCTTCGTCCGCGGACAGGTCAAGAGTCTCGGCGCCGACTGCGTCGAAAAGCCGATGGCGCCCGATGACAAGGCGCGCCTGGCCGACCTGCTCGACCGAGCCGGACTGGGCGATGGCATCGATGTGGACGATTTCCGCATGTACGGGTCGGCGCGCCGTCTCTACCACTTTCATATCGACAACGTGACGTCCTACTGACGGCGACCCATGACAGCCCCACCCACGAAGCGAACAGAACCACGATTTTCGGCGACCTTCGACCGTTATGCGATCTCCGAGATTCAACGCGCCGCGGCGACAGGACTCTACGATATCCGCGGCGGCGGATCGAAGCGCAAGCTGCCGCATTTCGATGACCTCTTGTTCCTGGGCGCCTCGATCTCGCGCTATCCGCTGGAGGGATATCGCGAGAAATGCGGCACCGATGTCGTGCTCGGCTCGCGCTTCGCCAAGAAACCCATTCACCTCAAGACGCCGGTGACCATCGCCGGGATGAGTTTTGGCGCGCTGTCGAGCACGGCGAAGGAGGCGCTCGGACGCGGAGCCTCCGCGGTCGGAACCAGCACGACCACCGGAGACGGCGGCATGACCAACGAGGAGCGCAGCCATTCCTCCCTGCTGGTCTATCAATATCTGCCCTCCCGCTATGGCATGAATCCCGACGATCTGCGCCGCGCCGACGCGATCGAGGTCGTGATCGGCCAGGGCGCCAAGCCGGGCGGCGGCGGCATGCTGCTCGGACAGAAGATCTCCGCGCGCGTGGCGGAAATGCGTACCCTGCCCGAAGGCATCGACCAGCGTTCGGCCTCGCGGCATCCGGACTGGACCGGCCCGGACGATCTCGAGATCAAGATCGAGGAACTGCGGGAAATCACCGACTGGGAGAAGCCGATCTATGTGAAGGTCGGTGCAAGCCGTCCCTATTACGACACGGCGCTTGCCGTGAAGGCCGGCGCCGACGTCATCGTCATCGACGGCATGCAGGGCGGGACCGCAGCCACCCAGGAAGTCTTCATCGAAAATGTCGGCATCCCCACGATGGCCGCGATCCGCCCCGCGGTCGAGGCGCTACAGGAGCTCGGCATGCATCGCAAGGTGCAGCTGATCGTCTCGGGCGGCATCCGCAACGGCGCGGATGTGGCGAAGGCCCTTGCGCTCGGCGCCGACGCGGTCGCGATCGGCACCGCCGCGCTGATCGCGCTCGGCGACAATGATCCGGCGCTCGAGGAAGATTATCGGAAGCTCGGGACGACCGCGGGCGCCTATGACGACTGGCAGGACGGTCTCGATCCCGCCGGCATCACCACCCAGGACCCCGAACTCGCCAAGCGGCTCGATCCGATCAAAGCTGGCCGGCGGTTGGCAAATTATCTCTCGGTATTGACGCTGGAGACCCAGACCATCGCGCGCGCCTGCGGCAAGAGCCACATCCACAATCTCGAACCCGAAGACCTCGTCGCACTGACCATCGAAGCGGCCGCCATCGCGCGCGTTCCCCTGGTCGGAACGGATTGGATACCCGGCCGGGACCGTTACTGAAACACCCCGCTGATCAAGAGGCACCATGTCGATCGACCTTGTCAAAGTAGCCAGCGAGCGGAAGATCAAGTACTTCCTGATTTCGTACACCGACCTCCTGGGGACGCAGCGCGCCAAACTGGTCCCGGCCGAAGCGATCGGCGGCATGGCCAGGAACGGCGCAGGCTTCGCCGGCTTTGCCACCTGGCTCGACATGACGCCGGCAGACCCTGACGTGTTCGCGATTCCGGATCCCGACAGCCTGATCCAGCTGCCGTGGAAACCCGAGGTCGGCTGGCTCGCCGCCGATCCCTGGATGTCGGGCAAACCGGTTGAGCAGGCGCCGCGCAATGTCCTGAAGAAAGCAATCGCCAGCGCCGCCGAGCGCGGGTTTCAGCTCAAGAGCGGCGTCGAGTGCGAGTTCTTCCTGATCTCGCCGGACGGCGAGCGCGTCAACGACGCCTCCGATCGGCAGGCCAAGCCCTGCTACGATCAGTCCGCGCTGATGCGGCGCTATGGCGTGATCAGCGAGATCTGCGATGGCATGCTCAAGCTCGGCTGGAATCCCTACCAGAACGACCACGAAGACGCCAACGGCCAGTTCGAAATGAACTGGGACTACAGCGACGCGCTGGTCACCGCCGACCGCCATGCCTTCTTCAAGTACATGGTGAAATCGATCGCCGAAAAGCACGAGATGCGCGCCACCTTCATGCCCAAGCCGTTTTCCAGCCTCACCGGCAATGGCTGTCACACTCACATCTCGCTCTGGAAGGGCGAGCGGAACGTATTCGAGGACGACAAGGACGAGCTCGGCATTTCCCCGCTCGGCTACGCCTTCATCGGCGGCATCATTCATTCCGCCGACGCGCTCGCCGCCATCCTCAATCCCACGGTCAATTCCTACAAGCGCATCAACGCGCCGCGGACGCTGTCGGGCGCGACCTGGAGCCCGAACACGGTGACGTTTTCGGGAAACAACCGCACCCACATGATCCGGATTCCCGAACCCGGCCGTTTCGAGCTGCGCCTCGCCGACGGCGCAGCCAATCCCTATGCCATGCAGGCGGCGATTCTGGCCGCGGGCCTCGACGGCATCCAGAGCAACCGCGACCCCGGCAAGCGTCTGGACATCAACATGTATACCGACGGCCATCTGGTCCGGGACGTCAAGAAGCTGCCGCTGAACCTGCTCGATGCCTTGCGCGCGCTGGAAGCTTCGCAGCTGCTCAAGGACACGCTTGGCGAATATGTGCCGGCCTATCTCAAGCTGAAGCACCAGGAATGGGACGACTTCTCACGCCATCTGACGCAATGGGAGCGCGAAACCACGCTCGACTGCTGATCTTCTTCACACCGGCTGTCTCGCACGGCAAAGCTTCCGGTAGCGGCGCGGGCTGATACCGAAGGCCCTGCGAAACGCGCGGCTGAAACTGCTCGATTCGGAAAAACCCCAACGGAACGCGATGCTGGTGATGCTGTCGTCGGTCAGAGAGGGATCAGCGAGTTCCTTGCGGCAATTGGCAAGACGTCGGTCACGGATCGACTGCGCGACGGTCAGGTCCGTGGCGGCGCGATAGATTTCCTGCAAATGACTCGGCGAGACGCCGACCGACCATGCCACATGTTCGACGGACAACTCCGCGTCGTGCAAATGATCCGAGATATAGGCGTCGGCGCGCGCGACATGGTCGGGGATCGCATGATCGGCGATTTTCCGGGCCGCGCCACGAAGCGTCGCGCGCAGCGCCAGCGCAAGGTGATCGATGGCGCAGTTGGCCGCGGCCGGCAGAAAAACAGGCTCGATCGCGGTCGCGCAACGCTCCAGATAAAGCAGGTTTTGGCGGGCAATCGCCGTCAATACCTGGCCGCCCGACAGCGCGACTCCCGCCGGATCTTCACCTCGCGGCATGATATCGCGCAACAAGATCGCGGGCATTTTCAGGATGCTCTGCTTGAAGGAGCGAGGAAACATCACCTGATACGGACGTGACGTATCCAGGAATCCGATATCGCCCGGCGCCAGCGTCGTTTTCCGACCGCCCTGACCGATTTCGCAGACGCCGTCCTGTTGGATCATGAGCAGCCAGGCGCAATCGGTTCGATCGATGAGTTTCCTGGTCCGGCTCACAAACTGGGCGTCGGCCTCGACATCAATGAGGTCGAAGTTCGGAAGATGCGCGAGCGGGATGGACTGGGTCCGGATCGACCCCGAATACGGCCGATCGGGAAGCAGCGCCGTCGCCTCGACACCGGCGATGGTACGGCACACCACCTCCCGCCAGAAATCGAGACGCTCCGATTCCGGGACAGAGCCAGTGCTGAGCACGCCGACCACCCCGGTCGCGGCGTCAGGTCTCTCCGTTCGCATTGGACGAAGCCGCGACATCGGCAGGGTCTCGTTTGAACGATCAACAGCGACAGCGGTACATAACAAACCATAGGACTTTGGGCTTGTCACGAGCGATCCGCGTTTAAGCCAAGTCCGGGCGGCTCTCCTGTCAAGACCGGCGCCGCCGATCGCTGCATGCTATCGCCGCCGAAAATTTGTGCACGCCATGGAGAGCCCCGGTGAGCAAGTCATTCGAAATGATCAATGGAACGCCGAACTACAACCTCTACATCGACGGCGAGTGGACCCGCTCGCTTCGCAATGAATCCACGGAGGACACCAATCCCGCGACGGGCGAGCTGTTTGCCCGGGTTCAACAGGCGGGCAAGGCCGAAACCGAACGCGCCATCTCGGCTGCCCATGGCGCCTACAAATCCTGGGCGGGACTGCCCGTCTCGGAACGTGAGGCGGTGTTTTTCCGGGCAGCCGACGTTCTCGCCAGCAAGGCCAAGGAGATTACCGAGGTTCTGATCGCCGAGTCCGGCTCGATCGCCGGCAAAGCCGGGTTCGAGGTCGGCTATTGTTTCGATCTGCTGCGCACCGCAGCCGCGGAAATGCGGCGCTCCCCCGGCGAGACCATGCCGATGACCGCGCCGGGTCAATTCGGCTTCACGATCCGACAGCCGCTTGGTGTGATCGCCGGAATCGCGCCGTTCAATGCCCCCTTCCTGCTCGCCATGAAGAAGGTCGTGCTGGCCCTCGCCGCCGGCAACGGCTTCGTCCTGAAGCCCTCCGAACTCACCCCGGTGACCGGTCTGAAGATCGCCGAGGTGTTCGACGAAGCGGGACTGCCGCCAGGCTTGCTCAACGTGATCCCCGGACCCGCGGCCGAGATCGGCGCCACGATCTTTGCGGACCCGCGCGTCCGCATGATCACCTTCACCGGGTCGACGCAAACCGGACGACATCTCGCAGTGGAAGCCGCCAAGACCTTGAAGCGCTTCACGCTCGAGATGGGCGGCAAGAGCGCGCTCATCGTGCTGGGCGACGCCGACATCGATTACGCCGTCAAGGCCGCGGCGTTCGGCATCTTCTTTCACCAGGGCCAGGTCTGCATGGCCAACTCCCGCGTCCTCGTCGAAGAACCGATCTTTGACACCTTCTGCGAGCGCTTCGCCGCCGTCGCCAAGAGCCTGAAGGTCGGCGATCCGCGCGAGCCGGACACGGTGATCGGTCCCCTGATCCGCGGTACCCAATGCGCCGTGATCGACGGACACATCGAGGACGCCGTCGGCAAGGGAGCAAAGCTTCTCTGCGGCGCGACCCACAAGGATCAATACTACTGGCCGACCGTGCTGAGCGGCGTCACGCCCGAGATGCGGATCTTCCACGAAGAGAGTTTCGGCCCGGTGACCTCCATCATCAAGGTTCGCGACCACGCGGAGGCGCTGGAGATCGCCAACGCCACCGACTACGGGCTGTCCTCCGGCGTCATCACCAACGACATGCAGAAGGCGCTCGAGCTCGCCTTCGGCCTGGATGCGGGAATGGTGCACCTGAACGACTGCACCGTGTCGGACGAACCGCATGTTCCGTTCGGCGGCGTCAAGAACTCGGGCTTTGGCCGCGAGGGCGGCCGCTTCTCGATGGAAGAAATGACCGAGGTCAAATGGATCACGGTGCAAAGGGGCCAGCGCGCCTTCCCGATGTAACCTCTTGACACTCGCGAAGGACGGCCCTCTCGGGCCGACCCTTCGCGATGAGCCTGCTTGCAGCCGCCTCCAAGTTCAAGACCTATACGCCGGTCTGGGTGATGAACTTGGTGTTGAGATAGGCTTCGAGCGCCTCGGTGCCGCCTTCCGACCCATAGCCGGAATCCTTGATGCCGCCAAACGGCACTTCAGGCAGTGCCAACGCAAAGCTATTGATCGACATCATGCCGGCTTCCACCACGGCGCCGATCGCGGTCGCCGTCTTGGCCGATTTCGTGAACGCATAGGACGCCAGGCCAAACGGCAACCGGTTGGCTTCCTCCGCCGCGTCATCGAATTTCGCAAACGACGAGATCAGCGCCAGTGGCGCGAACGGCTCCTCGTTCATCGCCCGCGCCGATTTCGGCACGTCGGTCACCACAGTCGGCTCGAAGAAGTACCCCTTGTTGCCGACGCGATTGCCGCCGGTTGCGACCTTCGCCCCCTTGCCGACGGCGTCCTGCACCATCTCCTCGATGGCGGTGACGCGGCGATGGTTCGCCAGCGCTCCCATTCTGGAGTCGGCGTCGAGACCGTTTCCGACCTTGATGGATCTGGCGCCATCGACGAACTCGTTGACGAACTTGTCGTAGACCCCGTCCTGGACCAGGAAGCGCGTCGGTGAAATACAGACCTGACCGGCGTTGCGATATTTGGCGGCGACCATGATCTTCGCGGCCTGCTCGACGTCGGCGTCATCGAACACGATGACCGGCGCGTGACCGCCAAGCTCCATCGTCACGCGTTTCATGTGCTGGCCTGCCATGGCCGCGAGTTCCTTGCCAACCTTGGTCGAGCCGGTGAACGAGATCTTGCGGATCGTCGGGTGCGGTATCAGATATTCGGAAATTTCCGACGGCACGCCGTAAACCAGATTGACGACACCGGCCGGCACGCCGGCGTCGGCGAACGCCCTGATCAATTCTGCGGGCGACGCCGGCGTCTCCTCCGGCGCCTTCACGATGATCGAACAGCCGGCCGCGACCGCCGCACTCAGCTTGCGCACGACCTGGTTGATCGGGAAATTCCAGGGCGTGAATGCCGCGACCGGTCCGACCGGCTCCTTGATCGCCATCTGGTAGACGCCGGGAGCACGGGCCGGAATCAGACGGCCATAGCTTCTGCGGCCCTCCTCGGCAAACCATTCGATGACGTCGGCCGCCGCCATCGTCTCGAGCCTGGCTTCCGCCAAAACCTTGCCCTGCTCCGTTGTCATGATGGTAGCGATCTTGTCGGCGCGCTCGCGCATCAGCTCGGCCGCCTTGCGCATCACCTTGGATCGCTCGTAGGGCGAGACCAGCCGCCAGGCCCGAAAGCCTTTCTCGGCGGCCGCCAGCGCCTCGTCCAGATCAGCCGGGTCGGCATGCGCGACCGTTCCGATCGTCTCTTCGGTTGCCGGATTCAGCACCGGGATGGTGCGGCCGGAGCCGGCGGGACGCCATTTTCCGTCGATGTACAACAGGACGTTTGGGTAAGTCATTCTTCTTTCTCCGGTCTGGGACGTTCCTCCGTCGCCCGGAGAACAGCACGTTCCGCGGTCGCTTTTCAAGGGGCGCAGGGCATCTGGGCCTGCAAGGCGGTTTGCACCGTCCTATCCCAGGGAATACAGCGTTTTCCTTTTTGTCAGCCTGGCGCCACGCTCTCGGTGCGGACCACGA
>NZ_JBAURI010000565.1:0-12837 GCF_049581145.1 Bradyrhizobium sp. | reverse complement strand
ACTTGATGGCATGATCGCGGTTCGAAACGCCGATGCTTCGGATCGTCAGTCTTGGAGACAATCTTTTCGCAACTGCGTCACGACTCTTCGCTCTTGTTCTTCGCGGCGCGGTCGGAGGCCGTGGTCGCACCGCCGCCGACACTCATCCGGTTCAGCGACAGCCGCATGCCCTGCGTCGGAATCGGAGCCCGCTTGGAACTGATCGTGCGCGAATTGACGCCCATCCAGGAAATCTCCGAGGACAATCGGCCATATTCGATTTTTGGGCAGCGGTTCATCACGACCTTGATGCCGGCGGCCTCGGCCTTGGCGGCCGCGGCGTCGTCGCGCCCGCCGAGCTGCATCCAGATCACTCTCGGCAGCGGCGCAAGCCTCAGCGCTTCGTCGACGACGGGCATGATGTGGCTGGAATTGCGGAAAATATCGATCATGTCGATGGGACGGCCGATGTCGGCAAGCGAGCCGACGAAGGGCCGGCCAAGCAGGCTTTTTCCGACATGGCCGGGGTTGACCGGGATCATGTCATAGCCGCGTTGCATGAGATATTTGAAGGCAAAATAGCTCGGACGAACATCAACCGGCGACGCGCCGACCATCGCAATCGACTTCACGCTGTCGAGAATCCCCCTGATGTAATCGTCGGGGTAGGCGTCGTGATTCATTCTGGATGATCCGTTGCGTTATCTGCGGCGGTGCGCGAGTGACGGAGCGGCACTAATCCCGCCATTTCGGCTCGCGCTTCTCGACGAAGGCGCCGATGCCTTCCTCGGCGTCGCGCGCCATCATGTTGTCCGTCATCACTTCTGCCGCGTAACGATAAGCATCGGCAAGGCTCATTTCGGCCTGGCGGTAAAATGCCTGCTTGCCGAGCTTGACGGCGTAGGCGGATTTGAGCGCCACCTTCTGCGCAAGCGCGATCGCTTGGTCGCGCTCGGTGCCCGCGGTGACGACACGATTGACCAGGCCGATCTCCCGTGCGCGCGAAGCCGATATCGGCTCGCCCGTCAGCAACATCTCGAGCGCCTGCTTGCGCGGCACGTTGCGCGACAGCGCGACCATCGGCGTCGAACAGAACAGGCCGATGTCGACGCCGGGCGTCGCGAAGCCTGCTGCGTCCGAGGCGACCGCGAGATCGCAGCTTGCCACCAGCTGGCAGCCAGCGGCAGTGGCGATGCCCTGCACGGCTGCGACCACGGGCTGCGGCAATTGCACGATCGCCTGCATCATAGCGCTGCAGGCCAGCATGAGCTGGCCGAAAAACGCACGGCCGCCATCGGCGTCGCCGCGACGGACGGTCAGTTCCTTCAAATCATGGCCGGCGCAAAACGCAGGGCCATTGGCCGCGATCACCAGCGCGCGGATGCTCCCGTCATCGGCAATCCCGTTGAGCGCCGCGTGCAGGTCGGCGATCATGGTCTCCGACAGGCTGTTGCGAGCGGCCGGCCGGTTCAGCGTCAGGACCGCAATGCTGCCGACCGTGTCGCGCAACAAGACCGGTGGCGACGGTGGAAGGGCGAGGGCGGGCTGGGCGGACATCTTTGCTTCCATTGGGGCGGCGCTCATAATGGACTAACAGTCGGTTCGAGGCGAGAACGTTGATCGGAGACGGGGAATATATGCCAGTTGCGAAAATGAGCGTGATTGAACTGGAAAGGTTCCTCCACGTGGAATTTCCCCAGGTCTTTCGTACCGGCGGCGACATCCTTATCGAGAGCGCCGACGGCGAGACCTGCCTGTTGCGCCAGCGCTATAGCGAGGCCATGCTGCGTCCGGGCGGCACGGTGTCGGGGCCGACGCTGATGGCGCTGGCCGATTGCGCCATGTATGTGGTGCTGCTGTCGGCGATCGGCCCGGTCGGGCTCGCGGTCACCACCAACCTGAACATCAACTTCCTGCGCAAGGGGGCTCCCGGGCAGGACGTGCTGGCAGCCGCCAAGATCCTGAAGCTCGGCAAGCGCCTGGCGGTCGGCGAGGTCAGCCTGACCTCGGGGGCGTCGCCCGAGCCCATCGCTCACGTCACCGCGACCTATTCCATTCCGACTCCATGAGCTTTTTCGAGGTATTATAAAACCATATTTTCAAGCTGCTGTTTTTACTGAATAAATCATATGCATTTGGCGTTGACGCGGGCGTGAGCTGCCTCTAGAAAGCCGCACGGTTCGGCGCGGTTCACGCGCCCGATATTCCCTTGCACGGATCCTGACATGAAAACCTTTTCGGCAAAGCCCGCCGAGGTGACGAAGAAGTGGGTCGTGATCGACGCCAAAGGTCTGGTGGTCGGCCGGCTTGCCACGATCGTTGCCATGCGGTTGCGCGGCAAACATCTCCCGACCTACACGCCGCATGTCGACTGCGGCGACAACGTCATCATCATCAACGCCGCGCATGCGGTTCTGACCGGGCGCAAGCGCGAGCAGAAGGTGTATTACAAGCACACCGGCTTTGTCGGCCACGTCAAGGAGCGCACGGCCCGGCAGATCCTCGAGGGTCGCTTCCCGGAGCGCGTGGTGGAGAAGGCGATCGAGCGCATGATCCCGCGTGGGCCGCTCGGCCGGGTACAACTCGGCAATCTGCGCGTCTATCCCGGCGCGGAGCATCCGCATGAGGCTCAGAGCCCCGAGAAGGTCGATATCGCCAAGATGAACCGCAAGAACATGAGGGCCGCATAACATGGCCGAAAGCATGCAGTCGCTCGATCAGCTGTCGCAGCTCAAGCCGGCCACGCCCGACGCGCCTCAATACGTCAAGAAGGTCGACAAGTTCGGCCGCGCCTATGCCACCGGCAAGCGCAAGGACGCGGTCGCCCGGGTCTGGATCAAGCCGGGCGCCGGCAAGATCGTGGTCAACACCCGCGAGGTCGAAGCCTATTTCGCCCGCCCGGTGCTGCGCATGATGATCCAGCAGCCGCTGGTCGCGGCTGCCCGCAACGGCCAGTACGACGTGATCTGCACCGTCGCCGGCGGGGGCCTGTCGGGTCAGGCCGGTGCCGTACGTCACGGCATCTCCAAGGCGCTGACCAATTTCGAGCCGGATCTGCGCGGCGTCTTGAAGAAGGGTGGTTTCCTCACCCGCGACTCCCGCACCGTGGAGCGCAAGAAGTACGGTCGCGCCAAGGCCCGCAAGTCGTTCCAGTTCTCGAAGCGCTAATTGCTTCGCTAATTCGCCGCCATCGCGGCCATCATCGATGCGGAAAGGGCGCAGGGTTTGCGCCCTTTTTTGTTGCGGTTTTTTCGACAAGTCGACGCAGTTTTTCGCGAAAATGTTCCGCCGCGCACAAGTCAATTCTAACGCGGCTGTCCCTACAGTCGGTTTGGTAAATGGACGCAAACTTGTTCCGGCCGATCCGGATACGCCGCATTAAGACTTGAAGACCCGACGCGAAGATCTGAAGACTTGAGTTCCCAGGAGTTGGGGTTAAGCGATGTCGCTGGACAGCCCTACACTTTATTTCATTGCCACCATGATCGCGGCTCTGCTCGGGGCCATGCTGTTGTTCTTCGGCAAGCACGAGAAAAGTGCCGCGCTGACATGGTGGGGCACGGCCTATCTGCTCGGCGCGGTGTCGGTGGCGCTGTGGACGCTGGCCGGCGGCGCGCTCGGGGAGATGCTTTCGCTGGCGCTCAATGCCGTCGGCCTGGTTGCCTGCGGCATGGTCTGGAGCGCGGCGCGCGTTTTCCATGGCCGCAAGCCCAGCATTCCCGGGCTCAGCTTCGGGGCGGTGATCTGGATCGCCGCGGTCATCGCGCTCGACCCGCATGCAGTTGCCATGCGGATGACGATTGGCGCCGCGATCGTCGCGATCTATGCGGTGTTGACCGCGGCCGAATTGTGGGCGGAGCGGCGCAAGACGCTGAAACGGCGCTGGCCGGCGATCGTGGTGCCCGTGTTGCACGGCTTCGTGCTGATGCTGCCGATCCTGCTCGGCGACGTCTTGCGTCCCGCGAACAACGAGTTCGCCAGCACCTGGGTGACGGTGTTCTCGATCGAACTCGTGCTCTACGCAGTCGGCACCGTATTCGTCATCTTCATGCTGGTGTCGGAGCGCACGGTCAGCGCGCACAAGAGGGCGGCGTCGATCGATCCGCTGACCGGTATTTTCAACCGCCGCGGCTTCGCCGAGGCCTGTGCGCGGCTGATCGAGCGCGAGGCGGCCGCCGGCCGTCCGGTGACGGTGCTCATGTTCGACATCGATCATTTCAAGGGGATCAACGACCGTTTCGGCCATCCTGCCGGCGATGAGATCCTTAAATTGTTTTCGGCCGTCGTTATCAACAATCTGCGAATCACCGACCTCTCCGGGCGGATCGGCGGCGAGGAGTTTGCCGCGCTGTTGCCATGCTCGCTCGAGGAGGGGGTCATGATCGCCGAACGGGTGCGCGAGGTTTTCGCCAATTCAGGCATCGCGGTCGAGGACGGTCCGGTCGATACTACCGTCAGCGTCGGCGTCGCCGGCGGGCCCGCGGGCACCGAACTCGAAGTGCTGCTGGCGGCAGCCGATACCGCGCTCTATCAGGCCAAGCGCGGTGGGCGCAACCGCATCGCGGCCGCGGAAGAACTGCCGCTCTCGCTGGAGCACGCGCGGCGACGAACTGCGGGCCTTTCGGCGGCGGACCGTCTGCGGCCAGCCGTTGCGCAAGGCCTGGTAACGTCCGGGTAACCGTTCGGTCGATATTATCTCGGGCATGAGTAAACTCCGGAAGCGTGGGGCTGACGTCGCTCTGCTGTCGCTCGAAGCCGCCGCCTGGTCGGCCCGCGGCGGGTTCGCCTGCATGTTTTCGTCGTCAGACGAATACGAGACCGCGCTGATCAGCGAGCGGCGCGCCCAGGGACGCTACGGTGGCCGCCATGGCCGGGCGCTCGGCCCTTGGCCGGTGCTGCTGGTCGTCGCCATCGCCCTGATCGGGACAGGAATCATGCTGCTCTGGCCCTGAGCCGGTCGGACATTTTGGACAGGGGCGCACCATGGTGCCTTTTGCTTTGGGGCGGTCCGCGCTAGATACGCCGGACCGTAACGAGAGGCCGAAAACCCATGATTACCGAAATCGCACAGATTGACGTCAAGCCCGGGACCGAGAAGGATTTCGAAGCCGCGTGCGCCAAGGCGCGCCCGTTATTTATGCGCGCAAAGGGCGCGAAGGGCATCGAGCTGCACAAGTCGATCGAGAAGCCGCAGCGTTATCGGCTGCTCGCGAAGTGGGAAACGCTCGAGAACCACACGGTCGATTTTCGCGGCTCCGAAGACTTTGCGGCTTGGCGGGCGCTGGTCGGATCATATTTTGCCGCGCCACCCGAGGTCGAACATACCGAGACGGTCTTGACGAGCTAAGCCGCTGCGGCGCCTGATGACTCGTCCAATTTGAAATAGTCGATGATGACCTTGACGATGGCCATCAGCGGTAGCGCCAGCGCAAGGCCCCAGATCCCGAACATGATGCCCAGCAGAACCTGGAACGCGAACAGCGTGGCGGGTGGAATGTCGAGAGCCTGACGCTGCAGCAGCGGCGTCAGCACGAAGCTTTCCATCGCATGGACGCCGAGAAACAGCAGAAATGCGCTCAGTGTTGCGATCCAGCCCGAGGCCAGGCTTGCCAGCACCACGATCAGGCCGGCGATCAGCGCGCCGACTGTTGGGATGAAGGCGAGCAGACCGGCCTGGATGCCGAGGATGAACGAACTGGGAATGCCGATGATCGAAAGTCCGATCCAGGTGACGGCGAACACCGCGATCATCGTGAGCATCTGCGCGATCAGCCAGCGCTCCAGCGTCTCGCCGATGCGGTCGAAGATGACGGTGGCGCGGGCACGCTGTTTGGCCGGGGTCATGAACAACAGCCCGTTGCGGTAGACCGCGGGTTGCGCCGCGAAAGCGAGCCCGAGAAACACCACGATGAAGAAGTTTCCGACCGCGGCTACCGTGCCCAACAGCAATTTCAGAGTCCGGCTGACGATCGCGCCGCCGCTCGAGGCGAGCGTGCTGGCGCTCGGAAGATTGCGCGGCGGTGCAGGCGCCGGCGTGGCGCCGCTCGCGGAGTCCGATGGTGGCGTTGCAGTGGCGTTGCCGAGCTCGAAATAGCTGGTGTCGATGCCGTTCTTGTCGAGGAATGCCTTGACGGTGACCAGCTGCGATTTGATCGTATTGCTGAGAACGGTCGCCTGGTCGGCGATGGTTGCGCCGCCGAGAAACACCACGCCCGACAACAACACCGCGAGCGTCAGGCAGACGATGAGGAGCCGGACCGGCTGCGGCAGGCGGACCAACTGACCGAGCCGGCGGGTCATGGCAGTCAGCGCTGTGCCGAGCAGCATGCCAGCGAAGATCAGAAGCAGCGTCGTGGCGAAAGACCAGGCGAACACCAACAGCGCGGCGAATGACACGACACCGATGCCGCCGACCGCTATCGCCCACGCCAGATCGCCGCGCGCCTGGCGGCGATCGTCGCTCGATTCTGTCACATTGACCCCCACATCGTCCGGTTTCACAAAACACTCTTTCGTCAAATGCCGGCGGGATCAAGCCGGTGGTGCTGCCCAGGCGGAGCGGTTGGCGGATAGCTTATCCGAAAACAGCATCGCCGACGGGCGAAAGGGACGGTTGATCCGGCGCGGACGGGCGGGCATGATCCTTGTTTGCAACGGATGATGGACGGCGGCATGCGACGGAAGCCGGTGGTCGGCGTGATCGGGAACGCCTACCGCATCGAAAATCGATTCGCGACGCAGATGGTCGGCGAGCGCAACCTGCGCGCGGTGGCCGATGTCTCGGGCGCGCTGCCTTTGATGTTCGCTGCCTCTCCCGAGATTACCGATATCGGCGCGTTACTCGACGTCGTGGATGGCATCGTGCTGACCGGCGCGCGCGCCAATGTTCATCCGACCCGCTTCAATACCGAGCCCGACGTCAAGCACGAACCCTATGATATTCCGCGCGACGAGGTCGCGCTCGCGCTATCGCAAGCCTGTGTCGCCCGCGGCATGCCGCTGTTCGGAATTTGCCGCGGCCTGCAGGAGATGAATGTCGCCTTCGGCGGTTCGCTGCATCCGGAGATCCGGGAATTGCCCGGACGGATGAACCACCGGATGCCGCGGCTGGAGAATGGCGAGATCCATCCAGACCCCAAGGTCATCTTCGCCGATCGGCACGACGTCAGCCTGACGCCCGGCGGGGCGTTCGCCAAAATCCTGGGTTGCGAGAAAATCCGCGTCAACTCGCTGCATGGTCAGGGCATCCTGCAGCCCGGCACGCGCGTTGTGGTCGAGGGCGTGGCGGAGGATGGTACCATCGAGGCGATCCGCATCGCGGATGCGCCTGGTTTCGCGCTCGGAGTGCAGTGGCACGCCGAATACGATCCGCAGAAGAACCCGATCAACCGCAAGCTGTTCCAGGCGTTCGGCGAAGCGCTGGCGGCGCAGAAGCGGCACGCATAATCCGCTCGCGCCACTGACACGAATCCGAGCGGGCTCAAACGAAAAGGCGCCCCGTTCGGGGCGCCTTTTGCAGCTCTCGCGATCCTTCGCGGCGATCAGCCGGAGTAATACATGTCGAATTCGACCGGATGCGGGGTCATCTCGAAGCGCTCGACCTCGGTCATCTTCAGCTCGATATAGCTGTCGATGAAGTCGTCGTCGAATACGCCGCCGTTCTTGAGGAACGCGCGGTCCTTGTCGAGATTCTCGAGCGCTTCGCGCAAGCTACCGCACACCGTCGGGATCGCCTTCAGCTCCTCCTTCGGCAGATCGTAGAGGTCCTTGTCCATCGCCGGACCCGGATCCAGCTTGTTCTTGACGCCGTCGAGACCCGCCATCAGCATCGCTGCGAAGCCGAGATAGGGATTGGCCATCGGGTCGGGGAAACGCACCTCGACCCGCTTGGCCTTCGGGTTGGAGGTGTAGGGGATGCGGCAGGACGCCGAGCGGTTGCGCGCGGAATAGGCCAACAGCACCGGCGCTTCATAACCCGGAACCAGACGCTTGTAGGAGTTGGTGGAGGGGTTGGTGAAGGCATTGATCGCTTTGGCATGCTTGATGATGCCGGCGATGTAGGACAGGCAGGTCTCCGAGAGATCGGAGTATTTGTTGCCGGCGAACACCGGCTTGCCTTCCTTCCAGATCGACTGGTGGCAGTGCATGCCGGAGCCGTTATCGCCATAGACCGGTTTCGGCATGAAGGTGGCGGTCTTGCCATAGATATGGGCGACCTGGTGGATGCAGTACTTGTAGATCTGCATCTGGTCGGCCATCAAGGTCAGCGTGTCGAACTTCATGCCGAGCTCGTGCTGGGCGGAAGCCACCTCGTGGTGATGCTTTTCGACCTTGACGCCCATCTTGGCCATCGCGCCCAGCATTTCCGAGCGCATGTCCTGCACCGAGTCCTGCGGCGGCACCGGAAAATAGCCCGCCTTGGTGCGGATGCGGTGGCCGAGATTGCCGCCCTCATACTCGGTGTCGGAGTTGATCGGCAGTTCGGAGGAGTCGAGCCTGAAGCCGGTATTGTAGGGGGTGGTTTGATAGCGCACGTCGTCGAATACGAAGAATTCCGCCTCCGGGCCGAAGAAGACGCTGTCGCCCACGCCCATCGACTTGACCATCGCCTCGGCCTTCTTGGCGATACCGCGCGGATCGCGGTTGTATGGCTCGCCGGTGGTCGGCTCGAGTACGTCGCAGGTCAGGATCAGGGTGGTCTCGGCGAAGAACGGGTCGATCGTCGCGGTGACCGGATCGGGCATCAGGCACATGTCGGACTCGTTGATCGCTTTCCAGCCGGCAATCGAGGAGCCGTCAAACATCAAGCCTTCGGCGAAGCTGTCCTCTTCGATCATGCCGGCATCGAAAGTCACGTGCTGCCACTTGCCGCGCGGATCGGTAAAACGCAGGTCAACGTATTTGACGTCGTTATCCTTGATTGATTTGAGGACGTCTTTGGCGGTCTTCATGGATCCCCCTCTCAGCTACAGGTCGTCGTGAACCGGCCGCGGGCAACGACCGCGGGTTACAGCTCAATAGCGTTGGGTGGGGCTCAATACAATATGGAATAGGCCGATCAAATCGGCATCTGCATGCACTTTCGGCTGATTGCTATGATGCGCTGAGACCGGGAGGGGCGGGCTGTCAGATCGCGTCGAGTCCGGATTCCCCGGTTCGGATGCGAATGGCTTCCTCGATATTGGAGACGAAAATCTTGCCGTCGCCGATCCGCCCGGTTTGGGCGGCGCGCCGGATCGCTTCGATCGCCCGCTCGACCAGATCGTCGCCGATCACGATCTCGATTTTGACCTTGGGCAGGAAGTCGACAATGTACTCGGCGCCCCGGTAGAGTTCGGCATGTCCCTTCTGGCGCCCGAAACCCTTGGCCTCAGTCACGGTGATGCCCTGCAGCCCAACTTCCTGGAGCGCTTCCTTCACCTCGTCGAGCTTGAATGGCTTGATGATGGCTTCGATCTTCTTCACTGAGCGCCTCCCAGGCAGTTCCAGATTCAAAAAGTGCAATTTAGTCGTCGGGTCGCGCATAATGCGCAGGTTTGTTCGATCGCCTGTTCTGGGCTCTGCCGACCGTTCGGCGGCGACCGCGGCGTTCACGGCCATTAAGCACGACGAACCGAAGCGCTTCCTCAAAAGCAGGGTCTATGCCAAGTTGTTGAGGGGCCTGTTTGGGGAACGTTATCAGACTTTTAAGGAGCATCCGCCGGCTCGGGGCGACCGGTGCCAGAATAGCGAAGCCTGTGAAATAGGCAAATAGATCAAACGGTATGCAGTGACGGGCATGTCGGAGCTGCATGCCGCAGGGATGTGCCTCAGGATAAGGCGGGTTCAAGGGTGGAGTCGGCATGGAAGTTTTGACCACCGCTGAGATGGAACGCGCAGATCGGCTGACCATTGCGGCAGGCACGCCCGGATTCGCGCTGATGCTGAGCGCCGGCCAGGCCGTCGCGGAAGCCGCGACGAGTCTCGCGGAAGACGGACCGATCCTGGTCGTGGCCGGTCCCGGCAACAATGGCGGCGACGGCTTTGTGGCTGCCGCCGAACTCGCGGCCCAGGGGCGCGACGTGTCGGTCATCCTGATGTGTGAGCGCGACGCCCTGCAAGGCGATGCGGCTTCCGCGGCGCGCGGATGGAAATTCCCGCTGCTGCCGTTCAATCCCCAGGCGATCGGCAAGCCTGCGTTGATCATCGACGCCTTGTTCGGCGCCGGTCTCAGCCGGAACGTCACCGGCGAGGCCCACGATATGATCGAGGCCATCAACGCCAATGGCGCGCCGGTGCTCGCGGTCGACCTGCCGAGTGGCGTCAACGGCACCACGTCTGCCATCACGGGAACGGCGGTCCGTGCGGTCGAGACCGTGACATTCTTCCGAAGGAAGCCGGCACATTTGCTGCTCCCGGGTCGCATCAAATGCGGGCGCGTGCGGGTTGTCGATATCGGGATCGACGCGGCCGTGCTTGCGGAAATCCGTCCGCGGACCTTCGAAAACACCCCCCCGTTCTGGCGTGAATCATTCCCGGTGCCGCGGATCGACGGTCACAAATATGCGCGCGGCCATGTGCTCGTGGTTTCCGGCGGAATCGCCGCGACCGGGGCGGCGCGGATGTCGGCCCGTGGCAGCCTGCGGGCTGGAGCGGGTCTCGTGACGTTGGCCTCGCCGCGTGACGCGCTGGTGGTCAACGCCACCGCGTTGACGGCGGTGATGGTTCGCCCCGTCGACACCCCCGTCGAGTTCGCCGAGGAACTCGCCGACAAGCGTTTCAATGCGATCGTGATCGGGCCGGGCGCCGGCATCGGCACGCGGACCGTCGACTTCGTCCACACCGCGCTTTCGGCCCAACGGCATGTCGTGCTGGACGCCGACGCATTGACGAGTTTTGCCGGCGCGCCGGAGCGGCTGTTTCAATCCATCAAGGCGGCGCACGAGGCGCAGGTGGTGCTCACCCCGCATGAGGGCGAATTTCCGCGGCTGTTCAGCGACATCAGCAACAAGCATCCTGGCCGTTCGAAACTGGAGCGGGTGCGGGCGGCGGCCGAACGCTCGGGCGCTGTGGTGCTGCTCAAGGGGCCCGACACGACGGTTGCCGCCCCGGACGGGCGCGCGACCATCGCCGGCAATGCGCCGCCCTGGCTCGCCACCGCCGGCGCTGGTGACGTATTGGCCGGAATCATCGCCGGCCTGATGGCGCAGGGTGTGCCGGCGTTCGAGGCCGCCAGCATGGGGGTCTGGATGCACGGCGAGGCGGCGCGCGAGGCCGGTCCCGGCCTGATCGCGGAAGATCTTCCGGAAGTGCTCCCCGCCGTGCACCGGCATATCTATGACGAGTTCGGGATCGATTATTGAAACGGTTCGGCAGCTCGAACTCGCGGACATGGACGCGTCGCGTGGGTTCACTGGCACCAAGGACGCCGCATCGATGACGCCGAAGGCTCTCTTCAGCGGTCGCGGCATGGGATCAGGATACGCGCGGCCATGCCGCGGATGGCAGGAATAGCCTTCGCGGGAGCGTTTCCTCAGCCGACGCCGTACCATCGCACAAGCCGTGGTGCGGCCCAATCGGTGGCCGTCGATTCCAGCAGCCAGTGTCCGGCATGTTCGGCCGCGAATGCAATGCGTTGGGTCTGGCCCGGCTCGACCGCGAGTGTGTCCAGCCAGAACGGCTTCCAGCCATCGTCGAGCCGGTCGAGCAGGCGGAAATGATGGCCGTGCAGATGAAAAACGCTGGCAATCGAAGCGCGGTTGCTCAGTGCCAGCACCACGATGCGGCCGGCTTTGGCCTGGAAGGCGGGTGTCGCGGATACGACAAAATGCGTCGGCGCGACCCATTCCGGTCCGTTGAGCGGCAGCTCGAAACGCAGCGCGTTCTTCAGATTGAGCTCGGCCGGCAGGCCATTGGTGGGGAGCATTGCTGCGGGTGGCAGCGGCGACTGGCGCATCGCCGGCTCGTTTGAGGTGATCAGCCGGCCAATTGGCCGGGATTGCTGGCCGTCATGCAGCAGGATCTGGGCGCTCGAGCCAGGCGCTGCGGATGCATCGACAAAAACGTCAGCCCGGCCGCCGGGGGCGAGCACCAGCGCGCCGTTGCGGGCCAGGAAGGGTTCGGAGGGCTGACCGTCCAGCGCCATGACCCAGACGTCGTGATCGTCGATTTTGACAGCAACGATCTGGCGTTGCACGCCATTGATGAAGCGCAGTCTCAGCCGCTGATGCTGCCGCATGGAAATATCGGTCAAGACCCGCCCATTGACCGTGTAGAGGGATTGCGTGTCATTCGCTGCCGTGCCGGGTGCGACCACGGTCCCGTCAGCGCGAATCCGCCAATTTTCCAGCAAAAACAGCTCGTCGCGATCGATCTCGGGCGCTTTATCCTCTTCAACCACGATCGGAAGTGGCCGTGCGGGTCTGGCTTCGCCGTCGCCCAGCAGCCAGAGATCGCAGAATGAGGTTCCCGCGTCGCGAAGCGCAATCGCGAAGCTCGTCTGCGCGCCGGCAGCGAGCGGCACACGAGCCGTCAGCGGCTCGGCATCCAGGGCCCCGTCCAAACCCCGCCAGTCCAGGGCGGCCGAGACCGGCAGCTGGTTGCGCATGCCGATTTCGAGCTGGCCGCGTTTGAGGCGCGGCAGCGGGGGCTGGCGCTCAAGCGACCAGACCGGCGTTTCCGCCTGACCCGGCCGCAACGCGATGGTGCGGGGCTTTGCCTGCAGCGCCAGCGATTGGGGCGCTTGTGCGGTAGCTACTCGCGGCAGGCTGGCAGCAAGCGCCGCAGCGCCCAATCCGGCCAGCACGTCGCGTCGGGGCTTTTGCAGAATCCGCTTTGCCATGAGGCTGATGCGGACCATCTTTCGTCCGGTATGTCCAG
>NZ_JBAURI010000564.1:0-8429 GCF_049581145.1 Bradyrhizobium sp. | reverse complement strand
CACCAGCACGATCGCGAAGCCGGCGATGCCGATGCCGCGGTGGCCGATCTTCGGTGTCAGCAGCGGTCCGACCCAGCCGGAAACGGCCGCGAGACAGAACAGGGCCATGGTGACGAGGTTGTTGCCGAGGATCGAGGAGACGCCGACCATCGCAAACAGCACCGGCAGGTAGAAGCCGAAGGTCGAGAACTCGCTGGCCTCCGCGAAACAGGCGATCCAGCCATACAGCGTTGCGCGCCATCTTATCGGATCCTTGGGCAGGTCGACGAGGAAGGCAATCGGGCTCGGCTTCGGCACCACGACGTCCTCGTCCGGCAGCATGTCGAGATTGTCGTGGTACATTTCCCCGGCGACCCGCTTGGCCTCGCGGAAACGCCCCTGCCGCACCAGCCACACCGCCGTTTCCGGCACGTCGTGGCGCATGATGAGGATGACGAGCGCAGGCAGCGCGCCAAGTGCCAGCGTCACCCGCCACACCGTCTCGTGGTTGAGGTCGAGAACGAGGAAGACCGCGATCACCGCCAGCGTCAGCACCTCGCCGACCGCGAACATGAACTGCCAGCGGTTGCCCATCACCTCGCGCTCGCCCCTGGCCATTGATTCCATGATGTAGGTGTAGCCGGTCGAGATGTCGCTGCCGAGCGGCACGCCCAGGAGGAAACGAACCACGACCAGCCAGCCGACGCTGGGCACGAAGGCCTGGGCGATCGCCAGCACGATGAACATCGCCATCGTCGCCAGGAACATGACGCGCCGGCCGATCTTGTCGGACAGCCAGCCGCCGATCAGCGCGCCAATCAGCGCGCCGCCTTGCGTCCCGGCGGCTGCGAGCCCCAGCAGGAACGGATCCGGGTGGTACTGATCCTTGATGAAGATCAGGACGAAAGCGATGGAATAGAGGTCCCAGGCCTCGACCAGGATCGAGGCCATCATCAACCATCCGACCCTGTTGCCCCTGGGGCTGTATTTGCCGATCAGGTAGCGGACGGCGCTATCCATCGCCGCTTGCTGTGGCAGAGCTGCCGTCGTCGTCATCTTGGTTGCCCCCTCGATTTTGTGCAATTCGATTGCTAGACGCCCGGCACAGGCTCGATGCTGCCATCGAGCAGACCAGCGTCGATGCCGGATTCCATTCCCTCAAACATGGTGTCCACGAAGTCGATCAGTCCGTCAACCGCCGCAACCGCGGACGGCGGACAGGATGGCGAGATGGCCATCGATGGTGCTCGAGAGACATAACCCGTCACCAATGTGCCCGTGATCAAGGACGGCTAACGTCTATCCGATGCGGGACGAAGGGCCTGTGCACCGACCTGTTGCCGGCAGTCTTCGAGCGCTCCGACCTGACCGTGCGCCGCACCAGGATGTAAAGGGCGTTTCCCACGGGGCCTGCCGGCTCAATGTCCCCGGATCAGATGTGGCACCGCAAGCGTGAACCACGGCACGAACGCCACGACCACGACACCGATCATCAGCACCGCGAGATATGGCAGCATCGCGCGGCTGGTGGACTCGAGCCGGCTTTCCGACACCGTGCAGGAGACGTAGAAGCCGATTCCGATCGGCGGAATGAAGATCCCGACGCCCATCGCGAGGATGATGATCATGCTGTAGTGGATGATGTCGATGCCATACTGGCCTGCAATCGGCATCAGCAGCGGCCCGAGAATGATCAGCGCCGGCAGGCCCTCGAGCAGCGATCCCACCACGATCAGCAGCACGATGGTTCCGAGCGTGAATACGACGCGGCTGTCGCCGGCCGAATGCAGGATCAGGGCGAGGCTCGCGGGCAGGTCTGCTGCCGTCAATGTCCAGCCAAAGGAAAAAGCGGCCGCAATGATGAACAGCACCATTCCGGCCAGCAGCGAGGATTCCACGGCGATCTCGTACAGCGCCCTGACGCCGACCGCGCGGTAGACGGCGAACGCCAGCAAGAGGCCATACAGCACCGCCACGCTGGACACCTCGGTCGGCGTGGCGACGCCGAAGCGGATACCGATCACCATGATGACCGGCATCACAAGCGGCAAGACGGCTCCGACCGTCGCCTGCAGCAATTCGGATGCCGTCGCGCGCGGCGTCGAAGGCATCTTGCCGCGACGCGCCAGCACGTAGTTCAGCAGCATCAGCATCGACGCGATAACGGCTGCCGGCATCAGGCCGGCAATGAACAACGTTCCGATCGAAATCGGCGCCACCGATCCCAGCACCAGCATGGCAAGGCTCGGTGGGATCGTTTCCGACATGGCTGCCGACGCTGCCAGCACCGCGGCGCCGTGCTCCGGCTTGTATCCCTGACGCTGCAATTCGCGGCGCAGCACCGATCCGACTGCGACGACGTCGGCGATCTTCGATCCTGAAATACCCGAGACCATGTAGATGGTCAGGACCACCACCTGGAGCAGGCCGCCGCGCATATGGCCGACCAGCGTCATGGCAAAGCGCACAAGCCGAAGACTGATGCCGCCTTTCTCCATGATCAGGCCGGCCCAGATGAAGAACGGCAGCGTGAGCAGGATATAGTTGCTGGTGCCGTCGAAGGTGTTCTGCGCGACCGCGACCAGCGGCGCCACGCCGGTGGCCAAAAGGAAAGTCACCGAACCGAGCAGCATGGCAAAGCTGACCGGCAGTCCGAGCAGGATCGCCAGCAGGAAGGCGATCAGCATGATGCCGAGCGCCGCGCCGTTCTCGAGATGCAGCGAGGGCACGACAGAAGCGGCATAGACGATGCCGGCGAGCAGTATGACGACGCAGGCGGGGGCAATGACGTCCCGGGGCGCGTGGTCGTACACCAGCCGCTCGACCGCAAACAACGCGGTGAGTCCAAGTCCTGCCGTGAGCGGCAGCACCAGCCAGGCTGCGTTGATCCCGAGGATCGGCGTGTCCGATGTCGCCGAGATCGACAGCAGGTCGAGCGAGACATAGCCGACCACGGCCGCGGCAACCAGGATCAAAAGATCCATGCCGATCGCGAGCGAAGTGCGCCAACGCGGCGAAAATCGTGCCGTCAGGAACTCGACCGTGGTGTGATGGCGCGCGCGAAACGCCAGCGCGCCGCCCACGAAGGTCGTCAGCGACAGAAACAGCTTGGCCGCTTCGTCGGCCCACAGCAGCGACTCGTCGAACCAGAATCGCGAGACGATGCCGGTCAGCACGATGGCCAGCTGGACCACCAGGGCGAACACGAGAAGCGCGCGAAACGCCAGGTCGATGCCATTCAGCGACGCGCGGATCCGGTCCGCCGTCCGACCGCGCCCCAGCCCGAGCGGATGCGCGGCCGGATCGAGCAATCCGGACGCGGTCGCTTGCTCGCCGCCGGACGACGGCGAGGACGGCTCAGGCATGCCCGGCGTCCTTCATCACCGAAGCATAGAGATCGGCACCGATGATGTCCTTGAACTGCGCATACACGCTTTCGGTGGCCTTGCGGTAATCGTCGCGGTTCGGTTCGACGATTGCCATGCCCTTGGCCTTGTAGCGTTGCGCGATCTCGTCGCTCTTGGCGGCGATCGTGGTCCGCCAGTCCTTTGTCAGCTCGATGCTCGCCGCGCGAATGGCGTCCTGCGCCTCCTTGGGCAGGCCATCGAACTTGGCTTTGCTCGCCATCATGACGCCGACATTATAGACCTGATTGGTCATGTTGATCGTGTTCACGATCTCGTCGTCCTTGGTTGCGGCGAGCGAGATCATCGGCGTCTCGACGGCATCGATGACACGCTGCGACAGCGCCAGATAGACTTCGGTCAGGTCGATTGCGACCGGGCTCGCGCCGAGCGTGCGGAAGGTTGCAGCGAAGATCGCGCCCGGCTGAACGCGGATTTTCAGGCCCTTCATGTCGGCGGGCTCCGGCGCCTTCTTGTCGATGGTCGACACGACGCGCCAGCCCCAGTGGCCAAAACCCAACCCGTAGATGCCCTTCGAGGGCAGCATGTCCAACAGCTTCGCGCCGGTCGGTCCGTCGAGCATGCGTTCCGCCGAGGCCGAATCCGAGAACAGGAACGGCAGATCGACCACCTGGAATTTCGGGAAAATGCTGTCGATGAAGCCCGATGTGTGCGCGCAAAAATCGATGATCCCGGTCTGCAGGCCGGTGAGGATGTTGGTCCCGCTGCCGAGCTGGCCGAGGCTGAACACCTGAATCTCGACGGCGCCGGACGTCCGCATTGCGACAGCGTCCGCGAAGCGTTTGAGCACGTCATAGAGCGGGTGGCTCTGGGTGTCGGCGAAAGTGAGCTTGAGGGTATGGGTCGGTGTGGCAGCCCAGCCGGTTCGCCCCACGAAAGGTGTCGCCACCGATGCTGCGATACCCGTTGCCGCAATCTTCAAAAGTCGACGTCGCTCGATCACGATCAAAGGGCTCCCTGACTTTTCTTGTTCTGGCTGCATTTCTTGTACTGCCTGCATCTATTTGCGGGATGCCCAATAGCACGTGTTTTGGCCGATGCCTATCGCCTCATCGCATGGCCATGGCGTTTTCCGATTACGTTGAATCGGAGAACGCTCCGGCTGTCCTTTATTGGTCGCATCTTCCTGACCAAGCCGTGTCGACCAATCCGGAAAATGCCCCAATGTCTGGGAATCCGATCGCGCGTTCTGCAACGGCTGGCCTGGTCACGCGTCATCAATGTAGCCGTGCGGACGGCTAGGTCTATTCCATGCAGGGGAGGGACTCTGTACCGGTCTGTTGCCGGCGGTCTACCAGCGCTCCGATCTGACCGGGCGCCACACCAATGCGCGCGCTGTCATGCTGCTCAGTTTTTCTGCAATCAGATATGAATTGGAGCAAGTCCCGCTGCAACAACGCGCTTGACATCACAAACGATTCCAACGACCGTAAAGGCCAAGCGTTGGGCAAAGCGGCCCGTCGACGCTGCAAGTCAAACCATTTCCAACGCCGCGCTTGCAATCAAAGCGTGTTCGGTTGGTGGCGAGGGCGCCCTCGGCTTCACGGCCGGCGGGCGTTTTTTTGTTTTGGGCGGCGCTTTTTTGGATTCGGCAATGGCGCGGATGCATCGAATCGGCGTGATGTTCTCGACAGCCGGCTCGTATGGCGTGGTGTCGCGCGCGATGCTGAACGGCGCGCTGCTGGCCTTTCGCGAGATCGCGCAAGCCGGTGGGCCGCTCGCGCTCGAACCCGTCATCGTCAATCCCGCGGGCGATCTGGCCCGTTACCGAGAGCTCAGTTGCGAACTCCTCAAGGCCGGCGTCCGCCATGTGGTCGGCTGTTACACCTCATCGAGCCGCAAGGAAGTCATTCCATGCTTCGAGAAGTTCGATGGGCTGCTCTGGTACCCGTCGCATTATGAGGGCTTCGAAAGCTCGGATAACGTGATCTACACCGGCGCGTCGCCCAATCAGCACGTGCTGCCCCTGGTCGACTACATGGCCTCGCGGGTCGCCATGCGCGTGTTTTGCGTCGGCTCCAACTATATCTGGGCCTGGGAAAACAACCGCATCTTTCGCGAGGCGCTGGCTGCGCGCGGCGGTGTCGTCGCCGCGGAACGCTATCTGACCGTCGGCGACACCGAGTTCGATCAGGTGATCGCTGCCATCCTCGACCTGCGTCCGGATTTCGTCTTCAATAATCTGATCGGCACCAGCGCTTACGCCTTCTTTCGCGCCTTCCGTGCCGCCTGCCGTTCGCGCGGTCTGGATCAGGCCGCCGACATTCCGGTGGCGAGCTGTACGTTGTCGGAACCCGAACTGGCCGAGATCGGTTCCGATGCGATCGACGGTCATCTCACTGCAAGCGTCTATTTTTCGTCGCTGCAATCGCAGGCCAACGCGACCTTTGTCCGGGCCTATGCCAGAACCTTTCCCGACATGCCCGTGGCGTGTGCCGATGCCGAGGCCTCCTATATCGCGGTCAAGCTGATGGCCACAGCGCTGCAGCGGGCCGGCACCGATGAGGCGCGCGCCGTGCGCGCCGCGGTCGCCAACCAGTCTCTGCTCGCGCCGCAAGGCGAGGTGCGGATCGATCCGCAGACCTTTCATGCCTGGCTGACGCCGCGAATTGGACGCTCCAACGTCAACGGACAATTCGATGTCCTCATGGAGGCGCCCGGGCCCGTGGCTCCCGATCCTTATCTCGTCCAGTCGCAGCCGCGCTTCGCGGTCGCAATGCGTCCCCCGGTGCTCAGAGTGGTGCAAGCATGACGTTCCGACTGCTGCAGAATTTCAAGGGCGGTCGCGCCCTCATCGTGACCAGGCGCTGCGGATGGGAAGCGACGCTGGAGACCACGCTCGCCAAGCTCGGCGTCGGCAGCGAATATCCGGAGATCGCAGGCGGCCGGGCCCGGATCGATGTCGCGGCCTTGCAGCCGGAACGCGACGTCCTGTTCGTCGACGGCGATCTCGAAGGCGTGGTCGCGATCGAGGTCGATCCCGCGTCGCGCCTGCCGCCGGCGCCGGTGATCGGCCTGGTCGGCGTCGAGGCGCCGAGCCGCCTCAAGGCCCTGGTGAATCTCGGCGCGACGTCGTTTTTGCGCAAGCCGGTCCACGGCGGCGCGGTCTATGCATCGCTTTTCATGGGCATCAACCAGTTTCTGCTGCGCAGCGAGATGGCCGAGCGCCTGAGCGATCTCGAAGCGCGCCGCCGCGGCCGCCGGGCCGTGGTGCGCGCGATCATCTCCCTGATGCAGAGCGGCCTCGACGAGGACGGCGCCTATGACCTGCTCCGCCGCGAAAGCATGCGCGCGCGGCAGAACCTGGAACTCTACTGCGAGGAGTTTCTGAACAAGCGGCCGACACAAGCGGATTCGTCCGGCCGTCCGACCAGCGTCACGTTGCAAGGCAGCCACAAGCGAGCGATGTAGGAGAGACTGACATGAGTAAAACTTTACGACGGGGGCTGCGCGCCGCAGCCCTCACCGGCGCGATCGTCCTGGCGTCCGGCGCGGCCTTGGCGGAAAGTCCCATCAAGATCGGCGTGCTGGAGGACCAGTCCGGCGACTTTGCCTTGGCCACCATCGGCAAGGTCCATGCGATCCAGCTCGCGACCGATGAGATCAACAAGGCCGGCGGCATCGCCGGCCGGCAGATCGAGCTTGTCACCTATGACACGCAATCCGACAACACCCGCTATCAGGAGTTCATGCGGCGCGTGCTGCAGCGCGACAAGGTCGACGTGGTGTTCGCCGGCTTCTCGTCCGCCTCGCGCGAGGCGTATCGGCCGATCGTCGATCAGTTCAACGGCTTCGCCTTCTACAACAACCAGTATGAAGGCGGCGTCTGCGACGGCCACATGATCGTCACCGGCGCGGTGCCGGAGCAGCAGTTCTCGACGCTGATTCCCTATATGATGGAGAAGTATGGCAAGAAGGTCTACACGCTTGCCGCCGACTACAATTTCGGTCAGATCTCCGCCGAGTGGGTCCGCAACATCGTCAAGGAGCATGGCGGCGAAATGGCGGGCGAGGAGTTCATCCCGCTCGGCGTCTCGCAGTTCTCGCAGAGCATCGCCAACATCCAGAAGGCGAAGCCGGATTTCGTGGTGACGCTGTTGGTCGGCACTGCGCAGGCATCCTATTATGAGCAGGCGGCCTCGGCCAATGTCAATTTGCCGATGGCCTCGTCGGTCAATGTCGGGCAGGGCTACGAGCACAAGCGCTTCAAGCCGCCGAGCCTGAAGGACATGTATGTCACCACCAACTATATCGAGGAAATCGACACGCCCTCGAGCAAGGCCTTCCTCGCCAAGTTCAAGGCCAAGTTCCCGAACGAGCCCTATGTGAACCAGGAGGCCGAAAACTCCTATCTTGCGGTCTACCTCTACAAGCAGATGGTCGAGCGGGCCAAGTCGACCAAGCGGGATGACATCCGCAAGGTGATCGCGCTCGGCGATGTCTGCATGGACGCGCCGGAGGGCAAGGTGTGCATCGACCCGAAGAGCCAGCACATGTCGCATACCATCTATCTGGCCAGGGTGGGCGCCGACCATTCGATCACCTTTCCCAAGGTATGGGAGGACATCAAGCCGTATTGGCTCGGCGAGGCCGGCTGCGATCTGACCAAGAAGGATCCGATGGCGCAGTACACGCCGTCCAATCCGCCGCCGAAACCCTGACGCCGCGCCTGCATCGCTCCGGCGCATTCGCGCGCCGGAGCGATGCCCGCGGATCGCGCGGCGAGCGATCGTTGCTGCCGCGGCTTTTTTCGAATCTGCAGCTGTCGGTTTATTCATGGCGGTCTAGTTATGGACTTGGCGACCCTCGCATTCTCGGCGCTGTATCAGTTCGGCGATGCCTTCGCGTTCCTCGTGCTGTCGGCCTGCGGGCTCGCGGTGATCTTCGGCATGATGGGCGTGATCAATCTCGCCCACGGCGAATTCATCATGTGCGGCGCCTATGTCACCGCGTCTTCGGCGCATGCCGGCCTGCCGCTGCCGCTTGCGATCGCGGCCGGCGCCGCGGCTTCGGCGCTGGTCGGCG